>BDTG01000040.1 GCA_002897695.1 bacterium BMS3Abin14 | reverse complement strand
GCCTGAAGGCCGGATTCCAGAAGGGTATCGTAGCAGAGTCTTGCCAAAGCTATGGCGGAAAGGGTGGGCGGAGTGCCGCCTGTCAGGACATTCGGCTTACAACTCTTGGCACATGTATCGGCCTCCCAGAATGTGGCCAGAGCATCGCCCATGCCAGCGATGAGAAACTCCACGGGGGCCTGTGCCACGACGGCGGTGTCAACGAGAACGCACTCCGGGTTTTTTGGAAGAACCAGATAGCGATCAAATACACCGCCTTCTGTGTAAATGACCGAAAGAGCCGAACATGGAGCATCCGTAGAAGCTATGGTAGGCACAACAATGACGGGGACTTTCATCTCATGGGCCACGGCTTTCCCCGTGTCGATGACTTTGCCCCCACCGGCTGCAATCACCAGATTCGCGCCCTGGGCTTTTCCTGCGCCCACAAGTCTCTGAATCTCTTTGTCACAGCACTCGCCGTTAAAGCTCTCCGATTTACACGTAATGCCCTTCTCTTTCAAGCTGGACTCGATGGCTGACCCACAGGATGAAAGAGCCGAACGTCCACCTGTCAAGAGGGCTTTCGTACCAAAATTACTCGCGTGAGTTCCGATTTCCTTGATCGCACCAGCACCCTGGATATACCTGGATGGCGCCAACAGTAGCCTTGCCATGTCCTACCTCCTTTTCCCCACAATTCAGTCTGGGGCCAAATCGCAAGTTTTGGGTTCTAAGTTGAAACCCTCCAAGCTACTCCATCAGCCTATGTCAAAATTTTTGACCACCTCCTCACACCTTGGAATATATTCATTATCAACAAGCTGAACCGCAGGCCGGCCCAATCCTGGCAGTGCTTTGCTCCACGTGATTTTCGGCATCTGAACAACCCTGCCAGCTAGGAATCGAACTTCTGGTAAGCCATGCTTATGCGACCCAAAAACTCAGGATCGCAAACTACCACGAACCCACTTGCTCTCAGCTGAGAGAAGTGAACTCCAAGGGAGAATCTTCCCCTTTCTACATGAAAGAATAAAATGGGAGCAGAAGCAATCCCCCGAATTGGGGGTTTTTTTCACCTTTTCGGGTGTATTTCGGGTGATATTGGAGAGGTGGAGTAAATCAGAGGGGGTGATGCTTTCCACTGTTCAGCATATAAAAAGAGCTGATTGTCGAACCCTTGTGGAGAGCCCTGACAACTTGGGCTAATTCCTTGGATCCAATGCTTTTCAGGATGTAGGCATCTGCGCCGGCAACAACCGCCTCGTTGATGCTGTTTTCATCGTCATAAGACGACAGAATGATCACTTTTGTCTGCGGAAAGTTTTTTTTAAGTGTCCTGATCGTTCTGAGGCATTGAAAACCGTTTCCGTTCAGGTCGATCAAACAGACGTCCGGCGGGTCGGGCCTCATTCGATTGACGGATTTCATGCCGTCCCAGGAATCACCCACTGAGATGAAATCTTCTTCACAATCAAGGCTGTACTTCAGCGCTGTTCTGTAAAGCGGGTCCTGGTCAGCAAATAATATTTTCATTACCACCTCCGTTGTGTTTGGCAATAATCGTTCCCAAGGTCGTCCTGCGGCTCACATTCTGGCTTTCATCTCATGGGCGACCTTTATCGCTTCAACCCGGTTCCTGGCACGTATCTTCCTGTAAATATTTTTAACATGGGTTTTAACCGTATCCTCGCTGATGTACAGATGGCGCCCAATGTCCTTGTTGCACTTACCTTCGACAATAAGATTAAAAACTTCGTGCTGCCTTCTGGTCAGCTGATCAAGGGGACCCTGGGAAGATTCAACCTCCACATGACACAGTAGGGTCAGATTGGCCAAATATGGAGAGATTATCTGCTCCCCACGGTAAAAAGCTCTAATGATATCTCCAAGATCGTCGAGACCGATGCTTTTGAGGAGATAGCCATCCGCTCCGGCTCTCATGGCGTCTTTAACGAATTTTTCGTCCTTGAAAGTGGAAAGTGCGAGAATCTTCATTTCAGAAGATGTCTTCCTTATGATCTTGATTACCTCGATGCCGGAAAGCCCCGGCATATCGATGTCGATAAGGCAAACATCGGGGCGCTGGGCCTTTATCTTGTCCACAGCTGTAAACCCATCCGCGGCCTCTCCAACGTACTCGAACCCGTTTTCCACCGTGAAAGAAAGCCTTAAACCAGCTCGCAGCAGTGGGTGGTCATCGGCCACAAACACCTTGATCAGTTCCGGAAACTCCTCACAAATCATTGTCCTTTCCTCCAGACCACGACTCGAATCACTTCTGTGATCAACAGTTACTGAAAACGCGGCGAAAACACATCCTCCACACCTAACCCGAATGCAGGGTGGCCACTACCCGGGTCCACCTGACAACGCAGGCAAAGCTATTATACTGCAGGCAGAATGAAGGAAAAGATGCAGCCTCCATTTCTCCCGGGGCCGCATTGTGTCATGGGGGATTTCACCCAGATACACCCATCATGGGCTTCCACCATCTGTTGGCAGACCGCAAGGCCAATACCCACGCTCCTTCTTTCCGGAAGATTTATGGTTTCAATGGTGAAAAATTTATCGAACACAGAGTTCTGGTACTTTTCCGGGATGCCCACTCCACCGTCTATGATCTCACTTAGAATGTAAAACCTCCCATCCACCAGAACCTTCTTGTGATGGGAGGGAACGCTATTTTCAACACTTTTGAGGTCGGAACCGGAGACCATGATGGTGGACACCTCAATTATTCCTTCTTCGGGACTGTATTTAATCGCGTTTTCAAAGAGATTGGTAAAAACACGTGTTAATCTTACACTGTCTCCGGTCAGTTTAAGCGGTTCTTGTGGTACCCGATAGCGAATGGTTATCCCCTTGTCGTCTGAATAAAACTTCAGTTGTTGGATGCTGTTGCGAACAATATCCCTGATGTCGAAAATGGTTTTGAAAAGGCTGAGCTGCCCGGTTTCGCTTCGGTAATTATCCAGCAGGTCGTTGGCAAGCCCATAGATATGGTTCGTGGTTCCGATGGCCATGGTAAGGATCTCTAATTGTCGTTCACCAAAAGCAAGATCGGAAGCAGCCAGAAGTTGAAGGGCTTTTCCAACCGAAAGAACAGGGTTCCTCATATCGTGAGTCACCATGGCAACCAATTCTTCTTTCATTCGCTGGACCTTTTTTTCTTCCGAGATATCGCGAACTACCGCGACATATCCCGTATTTACCTCTTTTTCAGGATCGACGATGGCAGAGATAGACAAACGGACTGGAAATTCGGTCTGGTCCGATTTCTTCGCAAGCAGTTCTCCTAACCAGCTCTTCTCTTGGCAATGGTTTGAGGCTTTATCCAGATAAGTATCCACAGATTTCTGACCCGCCAGCAGTGACAGAATTGATCTGCCGGCCAGTTCGCTGGTATCCCATTGAAAAATATGCTCACTGGCATTGTTGACCATGGTGATGTTGTGTTCGTTGTCCGTTGAAATAATGCTGTCGGAAACGCTGTTGATGAGAACATTCAGGTATTCCTGGGAACTCTTGAAAAGCCGATACTTTCCAAGCACCAACTCGCTCACCGTTTTCGTGATAAGCGCCATCAGGTTGACAATGTCCAGGAGGCGTGAGCGGCTCATGATCGGAATCTGCGCCAACTCCAGCATATATCCTGAAATATCTGAAATCCCTATGGAAAGAGCATTCTCCCGGGCCACATCATCTTCCAAGGGTTCTTCCAGCACCTGGCCGCACAAAACGGTAGCAAGGTGATACCCATCAACAACCACTGGAGCCGCACAATCGATCAGCCCCGCGTTGAGACAATTGTAGATTACCGGCTCCCTTTTTCGGGCCGATTCCCTTCCTCCGTACCTGTCACTCTGTTTACACTTCTTTATGCCTTCCTTGGTAGTTCTGCAATACCTCTCACAAAGTCGCGTGAAATTGTGCGGTTTGGTGATGGGCGTCCCGTCTACATGGGTGATAATGGACGCCACACCCATTGCTCTCGTAAAAACAGTGAGAATCTCCTCCAGATCGACTTCACCGATGAGGTTTAGCAGGTCACTCGGATACTCCATGGAAGCACCATTTTTCCAAAGAAGGAGTGGGAGACGTTCTGCCGGAGATTGTTCATAATCAACCAGCTTCCATCTCTCCCGGGTTCGCCATATTAAATGGACATTTTTCCCCAGGCGATCCTCAACCCAGGAAAAACATCAATAAGCTTTGGACATTCAGAGTATCCTAATTACAAGGAGCAATCGAGTCAAGTTCCAATTAAACCCCGGCAAGCAACACGTAAACTGTCCGGGTTTTTCACAAGGGCCGCATGTTACCTATGTCCTGACCGCGCCGAGGACCAGGACAGGAGGGCAGCGGGCTTGACCGATCGCCTGAAGCAGGATGGGATGGAACGGATGTTCCGCGAAAAAACCGGCCTGGTGCTTGCCCCCTACTTTTCAGGTGGAAAACTCGCCTGGATTTTAGACAATGTTTCCGGTACCCGGGAGATTGAGCAGCTCGCCGCCGGAGTGCCTGACAACGGGGGTGTATACTTTGTGCCCGCCTGTCCCACAGACCGCTTTGATGAACGTATGGGCCTCACCTGACGGGCGGGAAGATGGGGCGAAAACCATTTCCAAATCCGAAAAGTATATATATAGTTGAGCAAACCCGAATTCTACTGGTCATACCAAAATTCTTTACATTAGGGACCGTTGCCGACTTGGCGCACACCTGGTTTTACAATCAGGGAATTTTATCTCTGTAACCGTATCAGGAAAGGAGAATCCATGGATATAACTGAGTACACTGAGGTATTGCTTGACGCAAAAGAGGAAAAGGGGCTGACTTTTACGGCACTTGGACAAGCGATAGGCCATGACGAGGTGTGGGTTGCCGCACTGCTCTACGGCCAGATGCAGGCTAATGCCGAGGAAGCCGCCAAAATCGTTTCCGAGCTCGGGCTGGAGGAAGACAGGGAGACTTTCGAGTATTTCCTGACATCCTTCCCGAACAAGGGCTTGGGGCCTGTCGTTCCCACTGACCCCCTCATTTATCGCCTGTATGAGATCCTCCAGGTCTTCGGCTACCCATTCAAATCGGTCGTCCACGAGAAGTTCGGCGATGGCATCATGAGCGCCATCGATTTCTCCTTCAAGGTGGAAAAAGAGGAAGACCCCAACGGCGACAGGGTCAAGGTGATCATGTCCGGGAAGTTCCTGCCCTACAAGAAATACTAGCAGTCCGTCGGACTTGTCCATCAGCAACGAGTCATGACTGACGATTTGAACAGCAGCTGTTGAAATTTCCAAGGGGCATCACGATTTATTGCCCCCATTGGTCATTGTTCCGTTATTTTGAGATGAAAGAAGGGACTATCAGGCGGGTTTATGCCGCCAGGGTATGTAACCGCTTCAGATTCCAGGCCATGCAGACCAGGTCCCACTCTCCACTGACGAGCTTCACCCCGCGGAGTTGAAACTGCCGGAAACCCATAATGGCCTTGATAATCCCGAAGACCGGTTCGACGGTGCATTTTCGTTTAGCGTAAAGAACACGGCCGTCTCTGGTTTTCAATCGGTGCTTCATCTTTGTGATTTCATCGGCATCCTCAGGCAAGGGATCCGGATCGCCGAATCGTTCTTTGAGCGTCTGATTATGTGTCTCGCGTCCAGCACTGATATGCGGGAGAATCTCGTGTTGAAGACAATGATCGACATTGGCTTCACTGTGGTAACCAGCATCGGCCAGCACGGTATCAACAGCACCGAGGCTCTCTGGTAGAGCGCTTAAAGCCTCAAGTGCGGGTTCCATTTCCATTTTGTCGTTAGGGTTCTGAGTAAGGTGGCTACCAAGAATCAGCATGGTTTCGATATCAACACTGGCCTGAGCATTGTAACACTGGTCGAAACCACCACCGGAAATGGGCATGATCCGGGATTCTTCATCGGTGAGGTTGACCTGATCCTTGTCCCGGGGCCCGGCAACGGGTGCCTTGGGCTTTTTGCCACCGGTTTTCTTGCCGGTCTTCTGTTCTTTGGCTTGACGCGCAACGAGCTTTTTTTCATAGTCGGCCTGTTCCTCCGCATACCGCGCGGCAGCCCGTTGTTCGATTTCGGCCTTAGCTCCGGCAATGGCGGCCAGCCGGTCTTCTCGGCGAGCCAGTTCGGCCGGGATATCCATGCCGTCGGGGATGTCGGATTGATCGGCCTCTTCGGCCTGTCTCAGAAGGTCTTTGACCTCAGCCTTGAGTTTAGCTTCAAGCTTGCGGGCATGCTTCCAGCTCAAGGCTCGGTGCTTAGAGGCGTTGGCTTTGATCTTGGTCCCATCGAGGCTGACTTTGCCCAGCTTTAAAATCCCCAACTGCCGGGCGATGAGCAGAATCTGGACGAAGAGCGGGGCCAACTCAGGTAGAAAACGCCTGCGAAAGGCGGCAATCGTATCGTGGTCGGGGTGATCGTTGGCGGCAATGCAGCGAAAGGCCACAGAATCATATGTCGCCCGTTCCAGTTTGCGACTGGAGATACCCAGTTACCTGTAACTGTCACAGACCAAGAAATTACCCGGCTTAACGAAGCTGGGGTCAAAGCGGTACGGTTCAACATCAAACGTGGAGGGTCAGAGAAACTTCAGTATCTGGAAAGTTTGGCCGAGCAAGTGTACGACTTGGCAAAATGGCATGTTGAACTTTATGTGGACTCCTCTGAATTGGACAACCTTAAAGACAGGTTGATCAAACTGCCTGCTGTCAGCATTGACCATCTGGGGCTGTCAAAGAAAGGATTTAAAACGTTGCTCTGGCTTGTGGAGCGTGGTGTAAAGGTTAAAGCAACCGGCTTTGGTCGAGTTGATTTTGATGTCAAACAGGCATTGCAAGATGTCTGTAAAGCAAACCCTGATGCTCTGATTTTTGGAACGGACAGACCGTCAACACGTGCACCCAGGCCATATTCTGACGATGATATCCGTTTGCTTATAGACGCTCTGGGAGGGTACGCAGAAAAGGTTTTTTATGATAATGCACTTTCTTTATACCAGCTATCGAAAACAATTGACCTGGCGCAATAGTCCCCACTACAAATGTCAGGGGCAAGATAAAATCAACGTAATCATCTCCGCAAAATCCAATTCTATCTCTGGATGAAACAAAACCGGTGCCAGAGTACTTTGGGCAGAAAATCTGTTGAATTGACCTTTCGATAGCCAGATTCAGTGCTGTCTTCCCTTCAATGGTCTGACACCGACCCTGGTATACATTATCTTGTATTGACATTACATTCTGACTACTATATATAGTGCTTTGTTGCCGGTACACTCCTTATTTGGAGTGTTATACAAGGGAACCCGGTGAGAATCCGGGGCTGCCCCGCAGCGGTAAGTAGGAACGAACGTCGCCAATAAGCACTGGCCCAAAGGGCTGGGAAGCGGCGGCCAGTAGGAACGGATCCTCCAGAGAGGATCACCTGCCTACAAGTCCGAAGACCTGCCGGCGACCCGCCGAATAGCGCGGTATATTGATCGTCGCCTTCGAGGGAAGATGCGTTCAGCCTGGCAGAATACCTGTTGAGAAATTCCTGTCTCATAGCTCACGGCTGTCTGAAATTCTCCCAAAGACCACTGTCACGTCCGAGGGGACGTGGGATGCGTTAGTGGATGCACCTGTTCATAGGTGCATCCACAGGAAAGGAGCCGGGTATGGACACCTCAACGGAATCAGTTCGTGAAGCGGCAAAAAAGAACGAAGCGGGGAATTTCACTCAAATCCTGAAGCGGGATGGGAGGGTCGTCCCCTTCCGGGCATCAAAGATAACGAAAGCCATCCATAAGGCGGGCAAAGCAACCGGGGAGTTCGATGAGAACATGGCCCTCAAGCTTACCATTAAAGCCCTTGCCCTGGCTGGAATTATAATGGTAGACGACCTGCCAACCGTCGAAAGGATTCAGGATGTCGTTGAAGAAATCCTGCTGGAATCCCCATACAAAAAAACGGCAAAGGCATATATCATTTACCGTGATCAGCATGCCCGCATCCGGGAACTCGTTCAGAAAGCCGATATCGATCTGATCGACAGCTACCTGGAACGCCTGGATTGGAAGGTGAAAGAAAACAGCAACATGGGATATTCCCTGCAGGGGTTAAACAATTTCGTTTCCAGTGAAGTATGCAAGGAATATTGGCTTAACAAGATCTATTCCCCTGAAATCCGGGAGGCTCATGCATCAGGGGATCTGCACGTTCACGATCTGGGACAGCTCGCAGCTTACTGTGTAGGCTGGGACCTGCAGGATATTCTGCGTGTGGGTTTCAGGGGTGCGCCAGGGAAATCGGAGAGCAGCCCCGCACGCCATTTCCGGACAGCTTTGGGACAGATCGTCAACTTTTTCTACACCCTGCAGGGCGAAGCCGCCGGTGCACAGGCATTTTCCAACTTTGACACCCTTTTGGCACCCTTCATCCGATACGACGGGCTGGAATACAGAGAGGTCAAACAGGCCCTTCAGGAATTCATCTTCAACATCAATGTGCCGACGAGAGTCGGCTTTCAGACGCCCTTCACCAACCTGACGCTCGATCTGCATCCTCCGACGGTCCTGGCTGGGGAGCCGGTTATAATCGGCGGCAAAGCGCAGGAGGAGACATACGCGGAATTTCAGCATGAGATGAATATGCTCAACAGGGCTTTCCTGGAGGTCCTGTGTGAAGGGGACGCCAAAGGGCGGGTCTTCACTTTCCCGATCCCCACCTACAACATCACACATGATTTTCCCTGGGATGAGCCTGACCTGCATGGGTTATGGGAAGCCACCGCTAAATACGGCATCCCCTATTTCGCCAACTTTATCAACTCCGACATGTCACCCGATGACGCAAGGTCCATGTGCTGCAGACTC
>BDTG01000039.1 GCA_002897695.1 bacterium BMS3Abin14 | reverse complement strand
GCCTGGTCGTGAACGCCATAAAACAACCCGGAAAATACGGGTACAAGTACGGCGGATATGGGTATTAAATAATAGTCCAGAGTCCAGAGGGGAAAAGCAGGCAATGGGCAATGGGCTATGGGTAAAGCAGACCCAAAAACAATGTTCAACGACCAGCGAAGTCATTACAGGGATCGGCCTCGCAGTGACCAGCGACCCCCCGGTGTCAGAGACAGGAGGGGTGGCAGTACCGAGGTATCGAAGAACCTGAAACTCTGGACTCTGGACTCTGGACTTTTTTTGACACTACGGGGGATCTGCTGATGGGGAAAAGATGGTACGCGGTCCGAACCAAACCCAGAAAAGAATGCTACGCCAAAGAGCAGTTCGAACGTCAGGGGTACGAGACCTACCTTCCCCGGACGTTGTCGCTCACGAGCCATGCCCGGAAAAAATGCTGGGTGTCGAGGCCGTTTTTTCCCGGATACCTGTTCCTGAGCCTGGCGCCACATGAGCGGAACTGGGTCTCCATTGCCGGCACCTATGGGGCCATCGGCGCCGTCAGTTTCGGTCCATATTATCCGCAGGTCCCGGGTGAGGTGATAGCCGGTCTCAAAGGGAATGAGGACGACAACGGGGTCATACTGTGCGAGTCGAACCCCGGGGCGCCCTTTTGTCCCGAGCAGAGAATCCGGGTTGTCGAAGGCCCCATGAGGGATCTGGAGGGGGTTTTCCGGCGCATGAGCGGTGAGGAACGGGTGCTCATTCTGATGGAGCTCCTGAACCGCTTCGTAGAAGTGCAAATACCCCTGAACCTGGTTGCGGCCTGCTGACTTTTACGGGAAAAGAGCAGGCTAGAGGCGATAGGCGATGGGCTATAGGCAACGGGAAAGACAGCCAATCTTAAGAACTTCCCCTCCCTTGAGCCCTGGATGAAAGTGGCCTTTAATCCCGGGCACCAAGGATCAACGGCATCTTGGGTAATGGATTGCAGTTAGGTTTATCAGCGAAAATCAGCGGTAAATAAGGTTTAAAATCATTGCTTCCAGGATGAAGCTTTTCACCCTGATGGCGGTAGCGTGGGGAAAAGGAAAGTTTGAGGTAAATTCCCAAACCTTCTTTTCTCCTTGCCATGACACCCATCAAAGTATATATGTTAAGTATATACTTTAATTGCGTGTGGAGGTGTAGAATGAAAACAGCGAAAATCTTCAAAAATGGTCAAAGTCAGGCGGTACGCCTGCCTAAGGAATTCCGGTTTGACGACACTGAAGTCTTTATCAAGAAAAGCGGCCATGTCGTATATCTCATTCCCCGCAGTAATTCCTGGGATGTCCTTTTCGGCAGCCTGAAAAAGTTTTCCCGGGACTTCATGTCCGAACGATCCCAACCGGAACCTGACAAGCGGGAGAGCTTCTGATGAAGCTGATGCTCGACACCAACATCTGCATCTACATTATCAAACAGCAGCCGGAGTCAGTGCTTGAACGCTTTTTAGACTACCAGGTCGGTGATATCCGCACCTCACTGGAGAAGGCGGGGACCCCCCTTCGTTCTTCGGACTTCCGTCGCCGCGTTCTCTGGACTCTGGACTACGCTCTCTGGACTTTGCCCTCTGGACTCTGGCATCTGGGGCCCGCGGAGCGCAGCGTTCATCAGCGGCCAGTAATGGACTTTTCGCGACCATATCACCGTTGAACCGTTGAACGTTCTTAACCACTTGACGTGGTGTCATAATGCCATTACGCTGTGACGTATTATGACAAACTATTACCCCAGAGATATCGTTCCGCTGATCGGAAGGGCCCTCAGATCAATGCCGGTCGTTGTTGTTACCGGCATGAGGCAGACGGGCAAGAGCACCATGCTGAAGATGGATCCTTCTCTGAGAGAGAGGGATTATGTCAGTTTTGATGATTTTGCTCAGCTGGCGGCGGCCCGGGAAGACCCGGACGGTTTTGTGCGGTCACGTGAGCTGATAACCATAGACGAGGCCCAAAAGTGCCCGGAGATTCTTACTGCGATAAAGAAGGCTGTGGACGAGGAGAGAACGCCGGGACGGTTTCTCCTGTCCGGTTCGGCGAACTTTTCCATGCTCAAGGGCGTGCAGGAAACACTCGCCGGCAGGGCCGTCTATTTTACCCTTCATCCGTTTACCCGTCGGGAAATCACGGGGAAGCCGGGCGAAAGTCCATTCCTCCTGGAGTTTTTCCATAAGCGGGAAGTCCCGGACGTTAAAGCGGCCCCGGTGGAATGGAAAGAGGTGCTGACGGGCGGGATGCCTTCCGTATGCCTGCGTCAGATTGAAGACGCGGGATTCTGGTTCAAGGGGTTCGAGCAGACCTATCTCGAACGGGACATAGGGGAGTTCAGCCGGATGGGGAACGTGATCCCCTTCAGGAACCTCCTGCACCTGGCCGCCCTGAGGACCGGGCAGCTGCTGAGCCCGAGCCGACTTGGCCGCGACGCCCGATTGAAGGCGGCTACCGCAACACGGTATCTGTCCATTCTCGAGGCCTCTTTCGTGATCCGACGTGTCTTTCCCTACCTGAGAAACCGGTCTTCCAGGCTGATCAAGTCGCCTAAGATGTACGTCAGTGACTCCGGGCTTGCCTGCCATCTCGCCGGGATCAGGAATTTCGATATTGAAGGCGGGGTGCCGTTCAAGGGAGCGTTGTTAGAAACGTACATGGCGCAGAACCTGGCGGGCCTGATCGATTCCTTCTGGCCTGACGCGGAACTTGGTTTCTGGCATATCCAGGGCAGGCATGAGGTGGATTTTGTCATTGAGGACGGCGGAAAATGCATCGCCCTCGAGATTAAATCCGGAACGAGATGGGGCGAAAGGGAACTGTCCGGCCTCAAAACGTTTCTCGGGAAAACTCCCCAATGCACGGCTGCGATACTGGCCTACAACGGTGACAGTGCGGTCCGGTTGGGGAAACGACTGTGGGCAATACCGTTGGGAATGATCCTTTCCTGAAAGAGCAGGCTATGGGTTATGGGCAATAGGCTATAGGCTATGGGCGATAGGGGGAAGGGCGAAAAGGCAGACACGAGGACGCGGAGCGTGGGCGCATGGGGGAAAGGTGTCATTGCGCTTGTCCGCCGAAGCTTTACGCGAAGGTGGAAGCCGATACGATGCGAAGCAATCTCGTGCACAGCCTGGATTCAGCAGGGACCTGCCTTTGTCACACAAATCGGTGACTACGACGTGGCAAGTGAAGGGATGGAGGGGGATAGGAATCAAGGATGAAAAAAGATGACCTGAAAGAAATAGCCGAACTTGTTACCACGGTTGTCGATAACCGGTTTGGTCAGTTCAAGGAAGAAATTTCGGAAGAGAATCAGCGATTCAAAGGCGAGATCATTGAAGAATTCAGCCACCAGCGCGGCATGCTGATGGATAATTTCCAGCACAAGATGGATATCGTCGTTGAAGGGCACCAGATGCTGAATGAAAAGATGGACCGCGTGGATGAGCGGTTGAATGAAAAGATCGATCGCCTGGATGAACGGCTGGTCCGTGTTGAGGAAAAGGTCGATGGTGTCGCCAACGACCTGAAGGCCCACCGCCGCGACACCGAGGCCCACAAGGGCGGGGGATGAGTAGGGAAAGCGTTCAATGTTCCAAGTTCAACGCTTGCCGGCCGTAGCTCGAAGCGCGAAGGATGGTTCAACGGGGGATAAGGGATAAGGGAATATGGTATTGCATTCCTAATATTATTTGAATAATATGTAATGCGATCCCATGTAAAAGGATTCTTTATGGAAAATCTTTATCGGCTCAGCCAGACCCAGTTGACGGTTTTTAACAGACCCTACAGGCGATACTTGCTGCGGGAGCACGACTTGTCCCGAAGATTGTGTGTCATCCTGGGGCAGAGGGGCATAGGTAAAACCACAGCCATGGTCCAGCATCTCCTGGATGTGGGTGGGCAGGACAGATTGAGTGAGACCATCCTGTATGTTCAGGCGGATCATTTTCTCATTGGATCCCGGAGCCTGTACGAGATCGCTGAACAGTTCGTCAACCGCGGTGGTAAAACCATATGTTTTGATGAAATACACAAATATCCGCAGTGGTCCATGGAACTCAAGTCCATCACCGATACCTTTGCCGGGCTCAACGTTCTGGCCTCGGGAAGCTCAGCCCTGGAAATTTATAAAGGCAGCCATGATTTGAGCCGCAGAGCCTTGCAGATTCGAATGTGGGGCATGTCCTTTCGGGAATATATCGAAATATCCCTCGATGTTGGGCTGCCTTCCTGCACCCTCGAGGATATATTAAGCGATCATGTTCGCATAACACACGAGATTGTCGACAAACTTCGTGAGAAAAAGGTCCTGGCGCTGTTCAAGGCCTATCTCAAACATGGCTATTACCCATTCTATTTTGAGGATCGGGATGAAGCCCTGTTTTATCAACTGCTCAATCAGAACCTGCACACGACCATTGAGAGCGACCTTATTGCTGTTCAGCCCGCTCTGACCGGAAACAGTGTTAAAAAGATTGCGGCGCTTTTGCGGGTCATTTCCGCGACTGTCCCATTTGTTCCCGATTTTAATAAATTGACAAAGCTGACGGATGTCGGCGATCAGCGCACACTCAAGACCTATCTGAAATATCTGGAAGACTGTGGTTTGGTTCTGGGGCTGAGTCGCTCCGGAAAGGGACTCCGTGGGTTTGAGAAGCCGGAAAAGATTTTTCTTAACAACACCAACCTTATCCATGCCTTTGCACCGGACTCTGACACGGGAACCATCCGGGAGACTTTTTTTCTGAATATGCTCAGCACCGGGCACGTGCTCAAGGCGCCGCGGCAAGGAGACTTTCTGGTTGACGATGCATACCTCTTTGAAATTGGTGGCAGAAACAAGGGGTTTGATCAGATAAAGGACATTGAAAACAGCTTTCTGGCCGTGGATGATATGGAAAATGGGTTTGGAAGAAAGATACCGCTTTGGGTCTTCGGGTTCCTGTATTGACCGGAACCAGGGACCCCCGCGTGTACCGGCGGCCAGGAAATGCGGGCTGTAAGCGGTAAGGGCGAGTTTGAGGTTTGAGAGTTTGAAGTTTGAGGTTGCCGCCCTTCCGCTTACCTTTTCTGGTTCCTGGTTCCATGTCTTAACTTCAAACCTCAAACCTCAAACCCCAGCGCCGCGGATGGACGCGGATAACCCTCTGTGCCTTGCCTGGGATCGAAAGTTCTTGTAGATTGTGAGAGGACTATTTCTGAAGTGTACAAAAAGCGGGGGTCGATCATGTCCACAGCGCTGAAAATGGAAATCGATACCGAAAAAATCATTGCGGCAGTCAAGAAGGTGAAAAGGAAGGTAAGATATGCTGACTGATGGAGTAAAAAAAGAACTGGTGGAAAAAATCAAGTCATCCGGCGGGATCGACAAAATTATTCTGTTTGGTTCCGAGGCATCGGGCACGGCCGGTCCCGACAGCGATATCGACCTGATCGTTGTTCTTGACCAGGATACTTCGCCGGGGAACTTCCGGGAGAGTTGCACCAATTACCTCCAAGTCAGCCGCGCCATACGGGAAATTGAAAAGAGATATCCCATCGATCTGCTGGTTTATACTCGTTCTGAGTTCGAAAAAATCAAGGCGGGCGGGAGCCTCTTTGTCCGCCGGGCGCTGCGTGAAGGGGTCGAGCTCTCGTGAAAGCCGTTACCACCGACTGGCTCAGATCGGCCAGGGCCGATCTCGAAACCATTAACGCCATTCTTGACAAGCCGAACCTGGCGGCAGTAGTCGCTTTCCATGCGCAGCAGTGTGTCGAGAAATGCCTGAAGGCGCTCCTGGAGGAGATTGATATTGAGGTCGGAAAAACCCACAGTTTGCTGACATTGAAAGCTGCTGCGGAGCGGGATTATTCCATAGACTGGGATGAGGATACCCTGAGTCTGCTCAACAAACTGTATATAGACTCACGTTATCCCACCGAGTCTGGTCTGTTGCCCAACGGAGCCCCGTCCCTGGAAGATGCCCGAGATCTGGCGCGTTTCGCTGCCGAGGCCATGGATGAAGCGGACGCGTTACTGACCAGGTAAATTGATGGCGATCCATTCCTGTTCCCAGGTTTAGAACTATCAGTGTGCATCAGCGGCCAATAAGCCTTAAAGTCATTCACCGCGGATAAAGGCGGAAGCCATGCGTAAAAAAGACTCCGGAAAAAATATTGAGCACGACCTGGACCAGGTCAAGCGCCTTGTATTGAAAGGGTTGCTGGGGCATGACGCCCAGGTTTTTCTCTTCGGGTCGCACGCTACGGGCAAGGCTGGAAGGGCCTCTGATATCGATGTCGCCGTTCTGCCGGTGAGAGAACTTCCGGCGGGACTTTTGAGCCGGATTCGGGAATCTCTCCAGGAGAGCTATGTGCCGTTCAGTGTGGAATTGGTTGATCTTTCGCAAACGGATGAGGCCTTCAGAGAACGCGTACTCGCGGAGGGTATCATATGGACCGTTTAAAGGAGCGTTTACAGGTAGCCGATAAGGCGCTTGCGACATTCTGTGAGCTTCCGCTGGATGACGCCGGCGACAATGTTGTCAGGGATGCCGCGATACAGCGCTTCGAATACACGTTCGAGGCGACATGGAAAGCGGCTCAACTATTATTGAGGGAAAGAGAGGGCCTGGAGGTGGGTTCGCCAAAGGGGGTAATGCGCGCATGTCTGCAGGTCGGCTTACTCACCGAAGACCAGGTCCGCCTGGCCCTGGAGATGGCCGATGACAGAAACCTTACCGTCCACACCTACAACGAAGAACTTGCCCGGAAGATCTTCTCCCGCCTGGCCGGTTACGCTGCTTTGCTGCAGACCTGGTTGAACAGCATGGGAAAAAGCGGATGCAAAGGCTGATTCAACAGGGACCCGTCTTCGTCACACATTTCGGTGACTTCGACGTGGCAGGTGGAGTGGATGAAGGGGATAAGGCAAACACCGGAACGATTCCGTCCCTCACCCAACCGCTCCCTGACAGGAGCGGGATTTCCTTGAAATCGGCTGATTTCTCCGTTGATAGGGGCGTAAAAAGTCCATTGATGGCTTTTTACTCCACGGAAAGCGAAAAGTGTCATTTTCACTTTCCTCACAAATCTTTGATTTGGGCGCCCCTCAGTGGGCGCGTCGATGACTTTTTTCAAAGTCATCATCCTACACCCTGGATCAAAGTTCACTTTCATCCAGGGCAACAAGGACGAGCAGCAACTTGGGCGAGGGGCTATAAAAACGTCCAACGTCCAAGGTCCAATGTCCAACGGAGAAAAGATGTCATCGCGAATAGGGACCGGATGACGCGATCTCGCCCCGGGCTCCAGTCTGGCGGCTAAAAAGATTCAGGTTCTGGACTGTGCTATTACCCATAGCCTCTAGCCCCTCGCCTGTCTCTTGCCTGGGATCGAAAGTTCTTGTAGATTGTGAGAGGATTATTTCTGGAAAGTATCAAAAGCGGGGGTCGATCATGTCCACAGCGCTGAAAATGGAAATCGATACCGAAAAAATCATTGCGGCAGTCAAGAAGATGAAAAGGAAGGATCGGGAAGATTTTCTTGAAGACCTGCTCGCTGCTACCTGCCCGGAATATCTAACGAGCATCAGGGAGGCCAGGGCTGATTACGGGAATGGTCGGACCAGGAGCCATGATGAAGTTTTCGGGCAATGAGCTTTGGCCTGGTCTACACCCGGCGAGCAGTCAAGGATATTCAAAAACTTGATCAGAGTGTCAAAGCACGCATAGGTAAAGCGCTTCTTCGATTTGCGGCAGATCCGTTAAAACATTCCAAACGGTTAACCAACCCTGCTCTGGGAACCTTTCGATTCAGAATCGGCGATTATCGGGTGGTTTTTGACCTTGATGGTGATCTTTTTAGCTTCCGTCTTCGTTCTTCGAACTTTGCCGCGACAGGCCGCATGAGATTGCCGCGCCGCGGTTTCACTCAGGCTCGCAATGACAGAAAAATAATAAGGTACGCATTAACCGGATGAACCAAAATTAAAGGGTAGTCTGTTGGGCTTGGTCTCTGGACTGTCCCCCTGGAACCTGAAAGAAACTTGAGGCACGGATTGTACACGATAGTTTTGTTTCAGCGGTAATTTGTTGTGATATAGTGAACCCATGAAAGAATTCAGTCCCGAGATACTCAATGAGATCACACGCCGGATTGTTGAAGCCGTCCATCCGGTGAAGATTGTTCTCTTTGGTTCATATGCCTGGGGGCAGCCTACTGTGGACAGCGACCTTGATCTGTTTGTCGTTATCCACTCCTCGGACCAGCCTGCCTATCGCCGTGCCAGGGGGATCTACCGTTCTTTGCGCGGCATAGGTGTTCCTGTCGACGTGGTGGTCCAGACCCATGATGAAGTGGAGCGCAGCAGACAAGTGGTCACCTCGCTGGCCAGAAAAGTCATGGAAGAGGGAAAGGTCCTTCATGGTTGATCCAAAAGTCCATGAAATCCGGCAGTGGCTGGTGAGGGCGGAACACGATCTCCGTTCCGCCGGACAACTTTTCATCGCTGACCCGCCTTTGCTTGATACGGCTGTCTACCACTGTCAGCAGACGGCGGAAAAGGCCTTCAAAGCGTATCTGACCCTTAAAGATACACCTTTCCAGAAAGTCCATGCTCTTTCCGTGCTGGTTGAGCAATGCATGCAGAGCGACCCGACCTTTGCGGAGTTGATGGATATTGCCGATTTGCTGACGCCTTACGCGATTGCATTTCGCTACCCGGGAGATGTTCTGGAGCCGGCAAGGAAAGATGCGCAGGAGGCTTTGGACGCGGCTGAAGAGGTGCTGAATTTCGTTCTCGCCCGGTTGCCGGTGACGTTTTCCGGCTGGGGGTGATCCTTTACGACGGAACCGAAACCCTGCCGCTCGGTGATCGTCTTTGGGCGGCGCCTCTGTCGACCTTGTGGGGGTAATAAAGGGCGGCGTAAATCAGCGTAGATCAGGTGCGCCAGCGGTGAATGAAATCTTAAATTCCTTTGACGCGTAATTGAATTCTCTACGATGAGATAATTTATGATCAGGATGTTTTTCACAGCTATGAAATCACTAAAGATGCGGAAATGACCCCACGTCCAACAATGACCGTGTCCGGAAAACGATCCAGGACAGCACCAAGAGGTGTACGGCTGCACCTGGGAGAGGTGCCCTCAGCGGCCCTCTGCGTTAAATGGTTTTGACTCATCCCCTTTATCTATCCCCTTCATCCCTGTTAGAAACCGCCTTGAGGGGTAAAGGAGGGTCTTCAGGCGCCTGCCAAAGGTTTGATCCGTAATCCGTAATCAGTGTATCGTTATTAGGTGTTTCCCGTTATTTCGTGTAGGATACGGACCCACAACACATTTTTTGAGTCAGTTCCCTGAAAAGTTGGTGGAAATAATGTAGAATTAAGAAATGCCGTGATTCGTAAGTCTTTTTTACTCGAAGGAGGTAGTAGCTTTATGGCTTTTAAATGGAATCCGACCAACGGAGAGTCCCAGCCGTCCCTCGATGATTCCCTGGAGCAGATCCGCCAGAAGTTCAAAGGGTTCCAGGGGTTCAAGGGCGGAGCGTCCTTCCTGCCTTCCCTCCTCATTCTTGCGCTGCTGGCCTTTGCGGCATGGACCTCCTGGTTCACGGTCCAGCCGGAAGAGACAGGCGTCGTGCAGAGGTTCGGGGAGGTCTCGCGCACGGCCGGCCCGGGGCTTCACTTCAAACTGCCGTTTTTGATCGAGACGGTCAAACTGGTACCAACCGCGCGCGTTCTCAAAGAGGAATTCGGTTTCAGAACCACTGCGGTCAATCCCGGTGAGCGGACACAGTACTCGGGTGGCCGCTCCTACCAGGACGAGTCGCTGATGCTCACGGGGGACCTGAACGTCATCGACGTCCAGTGGATCGTACAGTACCGGATCCAAGACCCCATCGCCTACCTGTTCAACGTGCGTGACACACGGAAGACGATTCGCGACATCACGGAGGCGATCATGCGGCGCGCGGTGGGCAACCGCCTCGGGAGCGCTGTTCTGACCACGGGCCGTGTGGAGATCGCCAGCGAGGCGAAGAAGGAGATCCAGTCGATCCTTTCCGAATACAAATCCGGGGTGCGCCTCGTCACTGTGGAGCTCCAGGACGTGACCCCTCCCGACCCCGTGAAACCGGCCTTTAACGAGGTCAACGAGTCACGGCAGGACAAGGAACGCACCATCAACCAGGCCCAGGAGCAGGCCAACCGGGAGATCCCCAAGGCCCGCGGTGTGGCGGAGCAGAGCATCAGCGAGGCCCAAGGGTACGCCACGGAGCGCGTCAACCGCGCCGAGGGTGAGGCGACCCGCTTCGAGGCCATCCTGACGCAATACCGGAGTGCCCCCCAGGTCACACGGCGGCGGCTGTACCTGGAGGCCATGGGTGAATACCTTAAAGGTGTGAAGGGGATCTACGTCGTGGACGAGAACCAGAAGGCCCTGGTGCCGTGGATAAGTCTCGATTCGGGCATGTCGCCGGATGTGCAAGGGGGTGCGAAATGAAGTCGTCCATCAAGTTAACCATCCTGACCGTCCTGATCCTCGCGGTCCTCATCGTCCTTTCCGGATCGTACTTTACCCTGGAGGAGGGCAAGCAGGCCATCATCCTCCAGTTCGGCCGCACCGTGGGGGACACCATCACCGATGCGGGTCTTCACTTCAAGCTGCCCTTCGTCCAGGAGGTCCGGGTCTTCGAGAAACGCCTTCTCGTGTGGGACGGCGATCCCAACCAGATCCCCACCAAGGGGCGTGAGTTCATCTGGGTGGACACCACGGCGCGCTGGAGGATCGCGGACGCCAAGAAGTTTTTAGAGAATGTCGCCACCGAAGCAGGGGCTCAATCGCGGCTGGACGACATCATCGATTCCGTGGTCCGGGACGAGGTGTCCAACAGCGAGCTGGTGGAACTGGTCCGAAGCACCTCCTGGGTGATCCCCGAGGGCAAGGAACTCGAGGCCATCCCCAAGGAGCGGGAGGAGGAGCTCAAAAGGAAGATCGCTCGTGGGAGGGAGGAGATCACGCGGATCATTTTGGCCAATGCGCGGAAGATCATTCCCCAGTACGGGATCGAGCTTGTGGACGTGAGGATCAAGCGCCTGGACTACGTCAAGAGCGTCCGTGAGAAGGTCTACGAGCGCATGATCTCCGAACGAAAACGCATCGCGGCCCAGTTCAGATCGGAAGGGGAGGGCCGGAGCGCCGAGATCCTGGGAGAGATGGAGCGCGAGCTTAGGCAGATAAGATCCATGGCCTACCGCAAGGTGCAGGAGATCCAGGGCAAGGGTGACGCTGAGGCCACGAAGATCTACGGGCGCGCCTACAACAAGGATCCCGAGTTCTACGCTTTCCTGAGGACCCTGGAGAACTACAAGGAGGGCGTGAACGGCACCAGCACACTGGTGCTTACCACCGACAGCGATTTTTATCGGTATTTAAAATCCGCGAAGCCGCAGAAATAAAGGCCGTGATCAGTGATCCGTGACCAGTGAAAAGCTTATTTAACACCCTTCGGCGCGCTTCGCTTGCTCACGGCAGGCTGGAGGCAATAGGTGAGGGGCGAGAAGGGCGGTGTCGAAGTATCGAGGTGACGATGAGAGCAGTGCACTGGTGCACATGTGCACTGTTAGCCTATAACCTCTGGCCCATTGCCTATATCCTATAGCCTGCAACTTTCAGCCTGAATCAGCGGCTAAGTAAGTCTTTAAAGTCATTCACCACGGAGTGCCATGCAGCATTATTTATGTAAAATGTAAAAGAGTTTGACAATTAACACGCTACGGTATATCTTTTCACCATGATCAAGCGCAACGCCGAATCAACGATCCGTCAATTCCTGCGTGGTTTTCCTATTGTGACTATCACAGGACCCAGGCAGTCCGGGAAGACGACCTTGGCCCGGGTTGTTTTTAGCGGCAGACCCTACGTTTCGCTTGAGGATCCAGACGTCAGGATTGCGGCTATCGACGACCCGAGAGGTTTTCTGGAACGTTTTCCGGACGGGGGGGTGCTCGATGAGGTGCAACGGGCGCCGGAAATACTTTCCTACCTGCAAACGAGGGTCGACGGGGATGGCCGGATGGGGCTTTTTCTGCTTACGGGATCCCAACAATTCAACCTGATGTCGGAAATCTCGCAGTCGCTGGCAGGCAGGACGGCCTTTATTGAATTGCTGCCTTTTTCCATCGGGGAACTGGACCGGGCGGGGGTCAGGCCGAACCTGCTCGATGCTATGCTCTTCAACGGCTGCTATCCGCCCCTGTACGACCGTGATCTTTCGCCGGGCGCCTGGTTCAGATCCTATGTGACAGCCTATGTGGAACGCGACGTCCGGCAACTGCTGAAGGTCCAGGACCTTGAAGCGTTTCAGCGTTTTTTGAGGTTTTGTGCCGGCCGCAGCGGGCAGATCCTGAACCTTTCCTCCCTTGCCACCGATTGCGGCATTACCCACAACACGGCCAGGGCCTGGATATCTGTCCTGGAGGCGAGTTACATACTGTTCACTCTTCGTCCACACCATGCCAATTTCAACAAGAGGCTGGTCAAATCGCCTAAAATATATTTTTACGACACGGGCCTGCTTTGTTGGTTGTTGGGCATTCGAGAGCAGGACCAGCTTGCAGCTCATCCCCTGCGCGGCAGTATTTTTGAAACCTTCATCGTCTCTGAATTGGTGAAAACAAGATTCAATCAGGGGGAAAAGGCGGGGCTTCACTTCTGGCGTGACAGCAACGGCAACGAGGTGGATGTCATCGCCGAGGTCGGAACCAGGTTGATGCCCATCGAGATCAAATCAGGCAAGACCCTTAACCGGGGGTTTTTTATCGGGCTGGAACGCTGGCAGACCCTGGCAGGTGATCAGGTTACCGATCCGACGCTCGTCTATGGAGGCACTGGATCTCAAGTGCGCAAAGGGGTCAGCGTTTCAGGTTGGGAGGCTGTTGGGAGGCTTTTGGGGAAATGCAGGCCATAGGGCGGAAAAGCAGGCCAATTAGGCGCGTCCAAAGTCCAAAGACCAACGAGGAGGGCAGAGTGAAAGGCAGGATACCCCCTCTGTGGGATGGGAAGGCGGCGGAGCGCCGCTCCTTAACCCCAAAAGATTTCAGGTTTTATCCGCTTCCGGTGTTTGCCTTATCCCCTCCATCCCCTGCGTCCTGTTAAATCATGCTGTAAGATGCAATGAGGTACGCATTATTGTGATGAACCATATTTTAATACTCATTCGTAATTCTGCGGGCATGAGCCCGTGGTAGTTCACTAATCAGGACGTCTTTTCCAGGCGGTCGGCGAGCCAGAGCTTGATGATGGACTGGCGAGGTACGCCAAGCCGTCTGGCTTCCCGGTCGAGGGCGTGAATCATCCAGATCGGAAAGTCGACATTGACCCGTTTGTGCTCACGTTCCCGGCGCCGTGCCTTGCCAAGGTCGAGATGACCGGTGATATCTTCGCCGGCGGCGAATTTCCGGTCGAAATCAGTAGCTTTCGTTTTCATAAAGGGCAACCTCCTCAGGCCGGGAACGCCGGATGGAAATGATGCGTACAGCGGCGTCCCGATAAGTGATGACGCCAGACCAATGCTTGCCGTTGATGTTGCCGATCACCAAAAAACGCGGCTCCTCGCTGGTCATGGCGGGGATTTCCAATAGGTCCGGGTCGATCCACAGCGTTTGGGCTTCGTTGAAATCGATCCCGTGTTTGGCCTTGTTAACAGCACTTTTGCGTGCGTCGAACTCGAATATCATGGTATAAAAAAGATACCTTAGCGGTATATAAATGTCAAGAAGGAGGGGGCTGGTTTGAGAGTTTGAAGTTAAGGGATAACAACCACAAACCAGTATATATCAAACCTTCAAACTTTCTTTTCCCCCTCAAACATCAAACCAGTCAGTACTGTATCTATCAGCGTAGATCAGCCTGTCCCGAGCATGTCGAGGGGAGCAAGCCACAGCGCGTCGAAGGGCGTGTATCAGCGGCCAATAAGCTTTCAATTACTTTACCGTGGATGAACAGAGGGGGGGGTACGCCTTGCCTGAAGGAGTGTATCTTGCCACGTCCGATGACATGCAGGGTTCAACAACGGTTCCGAATCACCCTGAGAGCTGTACACGCCTCGATGGAATTAAAATCCGCACCCTTATGAAGAAGCGCCAGGTCGTTTTCAATGCAGATCGCGGCGATAATACAATCGATCGTCTTCCTGACGGTTTTTCCTTTTTTTCTGCAGTCCCGGTACAGTTGAGCAGCCCTGGTGTAGGTTCCGGTGTTTTTAGGGCCATAGATTGGAAATTCGAGGAGGTAATCTTTTGCGCTCTTGAATTTTACGTCGTTTTTTATGCCCTGCAGGATTTCCGTGAGGATTATATCTGTTATCAAGATCACCGATTTCTGCCGGAGAAACAGGATCGTAAAATTATCCCTTTTTGGGTCTGTCCTCGGGGAAGATTTCAATGAGGGTAGCGATATCGACGTCCTTGTCGAATTTGAGCCTACACAGGTTCCAGGGTTTTTAGGGTTGGCTGGAATGGAAATGGAATTGTCTGAGTTGCCGGGAGGTCGTAAAGTGGACATGAGGACTCCTGATGAACTTAGCCGATACTTCCGCGACGAGGTGGTGGCTTCTGCCGAGACACAGTATGGTTAGAAACGATCTGGTTCGTCTCCGACACATGCTTGACGCAGCGAGGGAGGCCGTCGCTTTCGTCAAAGATCGATCCAGAGCGGACCTCGATTCGGACAGGATGCTCGTGCTTGCTCTACTAAAGGACATTGAGATCCTCGGCGAGGCTGCAGGAAAGGTGGGGGATTCGACCAGGGAGAAAAACCCCAATATTCCATGGCAACGCAATTGGCATGAGAAACCGTCTCATTCACGGCTATTTCGATGTCGATCTTCACATTGTCTGGACAACGGTTGCGGATGAGTTGCCGGCTTTGATCGATGAACTGGAGAAAATAGTTGGCAAAAAAAGTTGAGGATGAGCGATAAAGGCAGGCTAAGGGCAATGGGAAAAGCAGGCTGTCGGGCTAAAGAGGTGGACCCTCTGGATGAAGCCGCTGTCGAAGATAAAACAGTTTTAAAAGCGGGCGAAATCCGGTGAGGGGAATAAGTGTGAGTCGTGTTTTTTCTGTAGTGCGCCCATCAAAACCAGCACCAGAACTTTTTCGTCCTGAATTTCGCAGATAAGACGATACGCGCCGACGCGGTACTTCCAGCGATCGGTCAGCTCTTTTCTTAAGGGGGCGCCGAACCGGCGCGGGTCTTCATCCGTGCTGATCCTTTCCCGCAGATATCGCACGATTTCAGACTGGACCTTCCGATCAAGTTTGGCTAACTGCTTTTTGGCGGTAGCGGTGGCTTCAATCCGCCAAGTCAAGCTCCCGCTCCAGTTCATCAAGGGTGTAGGTTTGTTCCTGTCCGGTTTCGACCCGTTTCAGGATCTCATCGGAAAGGTATACCGCTTCGAGGTCGTCCAGATGTTCAAGGATAGCCTCACGAGCATAAAATGATTTCGATCGGCCTGTGCGCTTTGCCAGCGCTTCCAGGCGTTGTTCGATGTCCTTTGGTAAACGTAGTGCGAGCATGACCATCCCCTTTGCTATACGTGTATAGTATCTGAAACATCGAAAAACCACAACACAATTCCGGGGCAAACCCAGTTTGTGTTTCTTGACAAGCGTCAATAGACTCCATGGACCCGGGAGGGAAAGGGAAGGTCAGTTTTCCATATCGGTGAACGATCAGCGCCCCCTGCGATAAAACCTGTGCTTTGGCACTGTAACGCAGAGTTACGCCCTTCGACGCACTGACGTTTGCTCAGGACAGGCTTCAAACATTCATTACCCACCTTTCTCTTGCCAAACCACATTAATCACAGTACCATTGTTAGCACTGTTAACAGCGCTATGAACCTTTTCAGGTAGGTGAGTTATGAAGAGTATCGCGGCGAACGAACTGAAGACGAGGGGTGTTTCTTCCATCAGCAAAGCTCTCGAAGGTGGTGGTGAAGCTATAATCACGATTCGCGGGCAGGATCGTTATGTTGTAATGGATCTTGCAACCTACAATCGGCTGCGGGTCTGTGAGCTTGAAGCGGCCTTAAACGAGTCCAGGCGGGAAATAGCCGTCAGCGAATACGTTGAGGAATCTGTGGAGGCCCATATCAGGCGTGTTTCCAAAGCCGCTGAATGAATTTCCGGATTCTCTACACGCACAGTTATAATCGTAAAGCAGCCAGATCCCTCAATCATCACCGTAACCTTGTAGATCAATACGGGAAGACGCTCAAACTCCTCGAGATCGATCCCTTCCACCCTTCCCTTCGCCTGCATCGTCTCAAGGGCCGGCTCAGTGCCCTGCACTCTGTTTCCATAAACATCAGTTACCGTATTACCCTCGAATTCCTTATGGACGAGAAAATAATAATCCCCGTCAATGTGGGAAAACATGAGAAAGTGTATCAGGGGTAGGGAAAGTTTGGAGGAGCAGGCTTGGGAAGGAAGATTATAAGGTACGCATTAGCCGGATGAACCAAACTTTCTTTTACCAACTTCAAACCCCCAAACTCTCAAATTAATAATCCCTATCCCCTAACGTGGAAATCTGCTAAAATCATCACACGTTACAGGAGTACTTTTCAGTACGCTTTTGGGGTTGTACCTTGTTTCGTTCGGGGAATTGTTTTTGGGGGAGTCCGTGTACAACTATGTTTTCGCTTTCTTTCTAGCGGCCGTGCTTACGGTTCTGTGGGCGCCGAGGGCCATTTCCTTCTGCCGGTCCTGGAACCTCATGGACTATCCCGGGGAGAGAAAGGCCCACAAGGAACCCATGCCGCTGGCCGGAGGTCTGCTCCTCTTCCCGGTCATTCTCGCTGGTTTCTCTCTGCCCCTTTGGGGCGACCAGCGCTTACCATATGTATTTTTCGCGGTTCTCATCGTTTTCACCGTGGGCATTCTGGATGATCTGCGGGGCGTTGCGTACTCGACGAAATTTTTCGCCCAGGTCACCGCGGCGTTGCTGGTCGTTCAGTGTGGAATTCGAATCAATCTCCTCCATTTCGGGATATTCGGAAATCTTTCTTCCAGCGAGGAAAACCTGTTTTCCGTTCTATTGACAGTCTTCTGGATCGTGGGGTTGACCAACGCCGTTAATCTCATCGACGGTCTGGACGGGCTTGCCACCGCTCTTTCACTCAACGCCTTCCTGGGGATCGGGGCTATCGCCTTCCTGCAGGGGCAGACAGCTCTCGTCCTCTTCTGCCTTGTTGTTTCGGGAGCGCTGTTCGGCCTGCTGAAGTTCAATCTTCACCCTGCCAGGATTTTTCTGGGGGACAGCGGAAGCCTGCTTCTTGGGTTTTCCGTCGCGGTGATCGCCATCATCCAGTCGGCCAAGACAACCACCCTGATGGTCCTGCTCATCCCCATCCTCTTCCTGGCCATTCCCATGGTGGACACGTCCCTCGCCTTCGTGAGAAGGGTATCTTCCGGAAACAATCCCTTCAAGCCGGACAGGGGACACCTGCATCACAGGCTCCTCGACCTCAACTTCACCCCACGCCAGACCCTGATCTATTTCCTGGCTTTTTCCTTTTTTCTTGGCCAGATAGCGATCCATCTCAGCCACCGCCGCAGTCTCTATGCCCTTACTGTCTCTCTGCTCCTGGTCGCCCTCATGATAATCATCATCAGGACCCTCAACGTCTATAACTTCAACGCGAAAATAAAGACGGTCAACACGAAGTTGCGATCATTTGGGAAGTTGGACGGGAAGCGGCCGGACATTAGAGGTGTCTATAACGGCACTTTAGCCGCGATCATCCTGATGCTGATTTTTAATCTCGGTCTGGCCGCATTCTACGTGGAGGCAGGGAGAGGGGTGTTCCTTGCGATGACACTGCTTTTACCGCTTCTTGCCATACCGGATCTTATGGACCGGACGGAAAACGGCTTTGCCAGGCCCATGTTCTTCTCAAATGGGGTCATTTTCTTCCTCATCCTGACCATGAACCTGTCACTGGTCTTACGGTATCAGACCGGGTTTCCAGTTGAACAATGGCTACTTCTCTCCTTCCTTTTGATGTTTATCGCCTGGTTTCTGGCTGCTCGCATTTTGAAGGGGCGGTTCTCGATTTTTCTTCTGGACCCGATGGATTTCATCTGCCTGAACATGGCGGGCCTGATCATTGCCGTTTTCAACTACTCTCGGGGAATTTACGCTCCCGTACCGCTTTTCCTTATCCTGCTCAATACGTTTCTTCTCTTTTTCATCTTTCGGATACTGATAAACAACACCCATGCCACTTTCGGTATGAGAAAGGCCTATGCGGCAATGCCCGTGATCCTGGTTATTGCAGTGCTGTTTTTGAATTAGTTTTAAAAAATGTCCAAAGTCCAGGGTCCAAAGGGTTGTCATCGCGAGCAGAACATGTGCGAAGCGATCCCGCCAATATTCACGGGATTGCCGCGCTCCTGGATCAGTCGCTCGCAATGGCTTCGTTTTATTTCCCGTGTCTCCGCGTCAGCTCTTCCCTTACTCCCTCACTCCCATACGGCCCCTTTGACTGCTTTTCCACGTTGGACGTTGGACTTTAGACGTTGGCCCCGGGTTTCAGATTCCTGAAACCTGAACCTTGTCTCATTCCTCCGGACCATGTAAGTTGTGCCCCGTGGATACCAGCGAAAAAACAGTCCTGGTCACCGGCGGCGCGGGATACATCGGCAGTCACACCTGCAAGGCCCTGGCCACGGCCGGATACACTCCAGTCTCTTTGGACAACCTCTCCACCGGTCATGCGGACCTGGTGAAGTGGGGTCCCCTGGAGGTGGGGGATGTAGGTGACGGGAAGAGGGTAAAGGATGTTCTGAAAAAATACCGCCCATCGGCCTGCATCCACTTTGCAGGATACATACAGGTGGGGGAATCGGTCCTGGATCCGCTCAAATACTACCGAAACAACGTTTCGGGGTCTATCGCCCTGCTGGGATCGCTTCTGGAATCCGGCGTGATGAGCTTCATCTTTTCGTCCAGCGCCGCGGTGTACGGTATTCCCCGAATTTCGCCCATCCCCGATGATTACCCTCCAGCCCCCATCAACCCCTACGGCGAATCCAAACGCATCGTGGAGGGCATCCTGAGCGATTTCGCCGCCGCCCACGGGATGAGGTCCGTCTCCCTGCGGTATTTCAATGCCGCCGGGGCGGATCCGGAGGGGGAGTCGGGGGAGCTGCATGACCCGGAAACCCACCTGATACCCCTCGTTCTCCAGGCGGCTATGGGGAGCAGGCCCGACATTACAGTCTTCGGCAACGACTATCAAACTCCGGACGGTACCTGCCTTCGGGACTACATCCACGTCACTGATCTGGCGCGGGCGCACGTCCTGGCATTGGAAAGGATCGACGCCGGCGAAACAGCCAGGGCCTTTAACCTGGGAATCGGAGAGGGGTTCTCGGTTATGGAGGTGATCCGGGAGGCCGAACGGGTGACGGAGAAAAGGGTACCCATTGTCATGGGAGGCAGGAGGGAGGGGGATCCGGCGGTCCTCGTCGCCGATTCCTCAAGGGCAAAGGCCGAGCTGGGTTGGGAGCCAAGGCATTCCGGTCTGAATGAAATCATAGGAACAGCCTGGCAGTTCCATTCAGGGCGGAAAGAGGCAAAACGGTGATCATTCTCGTAACCAACGACGATGGCGTCAACGCTCCCGGAATCCAGGCCCTCGCCAGGGCGATGAAGGGGCTTGGCAGGGTGGTGGTCGCCGCCCCCGACAGGGAACGCAGTGCTGTGAGCCACTCCCTGACCCTGCATCATCCACTGAGGATTGAAAGGGTAAGGGAGGATTGTTACGCCATTGACGGTACCCCAACGGACTGTATCCATCTGGGCGTGCACGTGATTCTGAAAGGCAAAAAGCCCGACCTCATCGTGTCGGGTATCAACAGGGGGGGGAATCTCGGCCACAACATAACCTATTCGGGAACGGTATGGGCCGCCATGGAGGGAAACATGATGGGTGTACCCTCCTTCGCCATGTCCCTCGTTGAGGCCGGGAGCCTGGATTACGGACCGGCGGGGCTCTTCGCCCTGAAGGTGGGGCGCTGGGTTGAACGCAACGGCCTCCCCGAGGGCACCATACTGAATGTCAACGTTCCCGACAACCCGCGGCAGGACCTGGAGAAGTTCATCGTCACGCGCCAGGGATGCCGCCAATTTCTCGAGAGCGTTATCGAGAAGAAAGACCCGAGGGAAAGGCCCTACTTCTGGATAGGCGGAGACCAGGTCAGCGTGGAGGAGGACGAAGAAACAGATGTGGGGGCAGTCGGGCGGGGATACATCAGCGTGACACCCCTGCATTCCGATTTAACCGACCATGACGCGCTGGACGCCGTCCGTTCCTGGAACGGCGTTCGGGAAAGGAAGGACAACACTTGAACCGCAAGGCCGGAAGGCTCGACTGGGCCAGAAAAAAGATGGTGGATAGCCAGCTCGTGCCCAGGGGGATAAAGGACCCCCGAGTGCTGGAAGCCATGAGGAAGGTACCCAGGCACCTTTTTGTCCAGGAGACCCAACGTGGGAGCGCGTATGAAGACTATCCGCTCCCCATAGGCGATGGGCAGACCATATCCCAACCTTTCATGGTTGCGCTCATGACGGAAGCGCTGAACCTCACCGGGGAGGAGTCTGTCCTCGAGGTAGGGACCGGGTCCGGGTACCAGACTGCTGTTCTCGCGGAGCTCTCCTGCAAGGTCTATTCGGTTGAGAGGATACCATCCCTTGCCGGGCAGGCCCGGAAGACCCTTGATTCCCTGGGCTATAAAAACATTCTCGTTCGTCTCTCCGACGGTTCCCTGGGGTGGCCGGAATACGCGCCCTTTGATCGCATCATGGTGACGGCCGGGGCCCCGTCCATCCCGGAGCCCCTGGTGGAACAGCTCGCCGAGGGCGGAATCCTGGTGGTGCCTGTGGGAAGCAGCCTCAGTCAGGAACTTGTCCAGGTGACCCGGAAGCAGGATGGTTCCGTAAGTCAGAGAAAGATGGGAGGCTGCGTTTTTGTCAGACTCGTCGGAAAACACGGCTGGGAGACAAACGGCCGATGAGCGGACTAGTCCAGTGGGTCATTGCCTGGTCCCATAACCCATCGAGCGTCATTGCCCTCTTCGGACTGGCTTTCGCAGAATCCTCATTCTTTCCCATTCCGCCCGACGTCCTTCTCATCGCCATGGCACTCATTCGCCCCAGGGAAGCTTTTGTTTTTGCCCTCGTCTGCTCCGCCGGTTCCCTTATCGGAGGCATGTTCGGGTACTTCCTGGGCTGGGTGGGAGGACGGCCGCTGCTCCACCGGTTTTTTTCCGAGGCGAAAATCAACATGGTGAAGGACGCCTACGAGAAGTATGAAGTGTGGGCTATCGGTATTGCCGGCTTCACCCCCATTCCCTACAAGGTGTTCACCCTGTCGGCTGGAACCTTTGCCATCCCGTTTATCCCGTTTGCCGCGGTCTCGGCCATCAGCCGAAGCGCCAGGTTTTTCCTGGTGGCGGGATCCATTTTCCTTTGGGGTGAGGAGATGAAAGTCCTCATCGAGCGGTATTTCAACTGGTTCACGCTGGTATTCGTGGCGCTCCTTCTGGGCGGTTTTCTTATCCTGAAACCACTGGTGAAGCGAAACAGTAGCCAGACGGATAATTGATTAGCTTTTTGCGGCCCTGTCGGAAGGACCTTGTGAAATTTAATATTCGACTGTGGTTCCTGATTCCTGTTATTATGCTTACGGTCGCTTGTGCCCAGTACGGGGGGGTGCGCAGCGAAAGGGGCGCTCCGCAATACTCCGCGGACTTCGGAGGCGTTTACCATACCGTGGAGAAGGGCCAGACCCTGTGGCGTATCGCGAAGGCCTACGGGGTGGAACTGGAAACCCTTCAATGGGTTAACGGTATTGAGGATGTAACGGCCATTCCGGTTGGCCGCAGGCTCTTCATCCCCGGCGCCAGGAGGGTTCTGCATGTCGAGCCCTATCACCCCGGCCTTTTAAAACCGCCTTCTCCCGGGGTCGTCCGGATTGCCTGGCCTCTCACAGCTACTATCTCCTCCGGGTTCGGGCTCAGGAATGGGAAAAAACACCAGGGTATAGATCTCCCCGCTCCCGTCGGGACACCCGTCAGGGCGGCGGCCGATGGAAAAGTGGTTTACAGCGGCCATGGCATGAGAGGATACGGAAATGTGGTTGTCCTCAAGCATGCCGATGAGGTATCGACTGTTTATGCCCACAACTCGGTCATCCTCGTGAGGATGGGCGACCGTGTCAAGAAGGGGCAGATCATTTCCAGAGTCGGAAAAACAGGATGGGCAACGGGACCTCATCTCCACTTCGAGGTGCGTGTGCGCGGGGTTCCAGAAAATCCCATGGCGTACCTTCCGAGGACCTGAAGATCGGCGCATGGGAGCATGGGGAGGAGGGTGAAGGGACAGACACGGGGACGCGAAGACGCGGGAGAGAGCGGGCTTGGGAGCAGGGGAGTTATTTGCTCTTAACCTCAAACTCTCAAACTCTCAAACTCTCAAACTATAATTTTCGGGGGATATGGCCAAAAAAAAGGACGAATCATTTTCCGGGGATCCTGAAAAAAATTTCAAACCTCCAGGAACATCATCATCCGCATCGAAGGACCCCATAAAGCTATACCTCCAGGAGATACGGAGGACAAGACTGCTTCGCCCTGAAGAGGAACTGGAACTTGCCAGGCGCGTTTCCGAATCCGACGACGACGCCAGACGTGAGATGATCGAATGCAACCTTCGTCTGGTGGTCAACATCGCCAAAAGGTATATCCACCGGGGGCTGCCGCTTCTGGACCTCATTGACGAGGGTAATCTGGGCCTTATCCGGGCTGTCGAAAAATTTGACTACAGGAGGGGATTCAGGTTCAGCACCTATGCCACCTGGTGGATTCGTCAGGCGGTTGAGAGGGCGATCGTCAATCAGGCACGGATTATAAGACTGCCCGTGCACGTATCTGAGACCATAAACAAGGTCCTGAAGGCGGAACGCCAGCTCATGCGGGATTTAGGCAGGGATCCTCTCCCGCAGGACATATCCGAACATCTTGATATGCCCATTTCCAAGGTTCATAACATCCTTCAGTTAGTCAGGCGAACCTCCTCCATTGACGCCCCTGTCGGCGCTGACGAGAAACAGGAGCTGATTGACCTTATCGAGGATAAAAAAGCCGTGTCGCCCTCGGCAATGGTCGAGAATGAAAAGAGGGTTTCATTAATTTATGGATGGCTGGACGAGCTCCACGAGAACGAAAAAGAGATCATTATCATGCGGTTCGGCCTTGACGACGGGGAACCGAAGACCCTTGAGGCTATAGGATTGAGCTATGGCGTCACGAGGGAAAGGATCCGTCAGATCGAAGCAACTGCGATCAGAAAGCTGAAAAAAATCACCATGAGGCTCAACATCTCCCTGGATGAAATCATTTAGGGCTTCAAGCTGGACGAATTTTGCAGCAGGTCATCATCTTTATCTGGAATGGATCACCGGAAAATGCTAGGTTCATAAAAAATCCAAGGGGGCGATGCCGATGGCTGTAAACGTAAAAACCGGAGAGACAATCCTGAACGCCATTAAAGCCGAGATGGAAGGAAGAGATTTCTACCTGGCCGCGGCGCAAAAGGTAAGAAACCCGCTTGTCCGAAGGAGGCTTCTGGGCCTGGCCGATGACGAAATGGAACACCGGAACACCCTGAGCCGGCTTTACTGGGCCCAGACGGGCATGGAACCAGGCGAGGCGAAGTCCGAAAACCGCGAAGGAGTCGATCCGGATGTGGCCAGGATGTCCATGGAGAATATCCTCCTGTTGGCGATGGAAAACGAAAAAAATGCCGCAAAGGTGTACGATGAGATGGCCGGTAAGGCAGACGATGCCAGGGCACGTGGCTTTCTCGAGTACCTCGCCGATATGGAGCGAGGACACTACGAGATACTTTCAAATGAACTCGATCTGATAAAAAGCAGACCGGGCTGGGAGAATCAGGAGATTGAAAATTGATGACTTCGTAATAAATCATCAATGCGCCCGGGAAGGGCGCCCAAATCAAAGATTTGCAAAGCAAGTCATTGATTTGTAAGGAAAGCGAAAATGACACTTTCCGCCTTCCGCTGAGTAAAAAGCCACGAATGGCCTTTTTACGATTCCATAAAAATAGATAGGCTTTGGCAGTATTTCCAAGTATGATCTCCTCTCATGGAATGAACCCGGAGCCCCGTGGCTCCGGGTTTTTTATAGGCGCCGATGAGCCGGTAAAACAGCCAGCCAACCGGGATGCGGGCGGGGATGTGCAATAAAACATGAAAGCGGAAGACTTCCAGAACCTGGTGTCAGAGTCCCTCGGACGATTGGGTGTTGATCCCGATCAGGGCCTTCTCGTTGCCGTATCAGGGGGGGCGGATTCCCTGGCTCTTTTAAAAGCGCTCTCCCTGTTGCAGGCGGGCCGCTCCGGGGTGCTGACAGCCGCGCATCTTGACCATAATGTCCGGGAAGGTGATTCTGCACGTGATGCCCTGGCCGTCCGGGAAATCTGCAGGAAAATGAGCGTGCCTCTTGTCACCGGTGTTCTTGTAAAAGCTGATGTCCGCGCGGCGAGGAATCGGTTGCGGTCCCTGGAAGCGGCCCTGAGGGAAATGCGGTACAGCTTCCTTCGTGAAGCCGCCCTGAAGGTTGGGGCGAGCTGGATACTGACCGGCCACCAGGCTGACGACCAGGCCGAGACCGTACTCTTCCGTACCCTCAGAGCGATGGATTGGCGGTCCCTTGGGGGGATCAGTGAGAAGGAAGGGCAGGTTCTTCGCCCACTGCTGGGCGTTTTTCGCCGTGATACCGAGGAATGCTGTGCCCTGGCCGGGTTGATTCCACTGGAGGACAGATCCAACCGTGATATGATTTTTTCAAGAAACAGGTTGAGGCATATCACTATCCCGGGCTTAAACAGGCGATTTGAAACGGATATCTCCCCATTGCTCGTGCGGCTTGGTAAAACAGCAGGGGCCTTGGCAAGATGGGAAACCCGTGCCCTTGGTCATCTGGCCGGACAGGGATTCGACCTGTCGGCAACTGCCGTTGACCGCGGTGTTATTGACCGCATCCCTCGATGCTTGATGGAAAGAGCTGCCATCAGGATGGTTCAGGCGGTGATGCCCGGATATCCCAAAAGGTCCGTTGTTCAGCAATTTGTCGGGTGTCTGGAGAAGGGAGCGGGAAAGGTCAAACTGTCCGACCGCCTGGAGATCGAGGTTCTCCGTGAAAAGGTGGTCCTTGGGAAAGGCCCCGGCTGCGACCGTGTTCCGGCGATCTTCCGTGAGCGGGAGTGGCAGGTGCCGGGCAGGGTTAATGTCCCGGAACTGGGTGCGTTTCTGACTGCCTCTGAAGCGCTTTATGACGGCAAACGCGTTTTTCCACGCGGTCTGGAGGCTCTGGTTGCAAAAAAAGGCCTGAAAAAGCCCCTTTTTGTCCGCAAACGAAGACCCGGGGACCGTTTTCAGCCGTTGGGAATGCGGCATTCGAAGACACTTAAGCGTTTTCTCATGGACCGGAAGGTTCCCCGGCCAGACAGGGATGGCCTTCCGGTTGTTACTGACAGGGAGGGGACCATCATCTGGATCGGGGGTGTTGAAATCTCCCAGATGATCGCCCTGAAGGCAGGAATTCCATCGGAGGCCTATCTCCTTCGCCTCAATGGAACCACGCCGGGAAATGATTATGGTTGTTACATTAAGTGAAATATGGTAAATGTCTAATATAACTGGAGAAAATGGAGGTCACCACCCTTGAATAACTTCTTGCGTCATCTATCATTGTGGGTCGTTATCGCCCTGGTAATGATCCTGCTATATAACCTTTTTTCCGTCCGGCCCCAGCAGATAACCGAATTGGGATACAGTGATTTTCTCTCCCGCGTCGAGGATGGCAGTGTCCAGGATGTTATGCTCAAGGGAAAAGTAATCACCGGCACACTCGACGATGGGAAACACTTCAAATCCTACGCTGCGGATGATCCCAACCTCGTCTCGTTCCTGAGGGGCAAGGATGTAAAAATTAACGCAGGACCGTCCCAGCAAAGTCCCTGGTATGTGACCATCCTGGTCTCCTGGTTCCCCATGCTTTTGCTTATCGGGGTCTGGATCTTCTTCATGAGACAGATGCAGGCCGGGGGCAGCAAAGCCCTGTCATTTGGAAAATCGAAGGCACGTTTGCTGACGGACTCCTCGGTCAAGGTCACATTCGAGGACGTTGCGGGGATTAACGAGGCCAAGGAGGAACTGGAAGAAATTATCGACTTTCTGAAGGATCCCCAGAGATTTCAGCGACTTGGCGGGAAAATACCCAAAGGTGTTCTGCTCATGGGGCCTCCCGGAACGGGCAAGACCCTGCTTGCCAAAGCAATTGCCGGTGAGGCGAGCGTCCCGTTTTTTTCCATCAGCGGGTCCGATTTTGTGGAAATGTTCGTCGGGGTCGGGGCTTCCAGGGTCAGAGACCTCTTTGAACAGGGGAAGAAAAGCGCGCCCTGCATCGTATTTATTGATGAAATCGACGCAGTCGGTCGTCATCGGGGGGCCGGTCTGGGAGGCGGGCACGATGAGCGAGAACAGACTCTGAACCAGCTCCTGGTTGAGATGGACGGGTTCGAATCCAACGAGGGGGTCATCCTTATCGCGGCGACCAACCGCCCCGATGTCCTGGACCCAGCCCTCATGCGGCCCGGCAGATTTGACAGGCAGATTGTGGTTCCAAATCCGGACGTCAAGGGCCGGGAGGGCATCCTGCTTGTTCACGTAAAGCATATTCCCCTTGATGATGATGTGGCGCTTGAAGTTGTCGCGCGTGGGACACCCGGGTTTTCTGGAGCAGACCTTGCCAATCTGGTCAATGAGGCCGCGCTCCTGGCTGCACGCCGGGACCGGCAGGCTGTTATGATGGAAGATTTCGAGGACGCCAAGGACAAGGTCCTCATGGGCGTCGAGCGAAAGAGCATGATCATCAGCGATGAGGAAAAGAGGATAACGGCCTATCATGAGGCGGGACATACGCTTGTGGCCAAGATGATTCCAGGGACCGATCCCATTCACAAGGTTACCATTATTCCCAGAGGGAGAGCCCTGGGCCTCACTCAACAGTTGCCCATAGATGAGCGGCACACCTACCCCATGGACTACCTTGTCGACCGGATTGCCATCCTCATGGGCGGCCGCGTTGCCGAGGAGCTGGTACTCAAGCAGCAGACGACCGGCGCCGGGAACGACATCGAACGCGCGACTGAACTCGCCAGGAAGATGGTATGCGAATGGGGGATGAGTGAGGCGATGGGCCCGCTGTCCTTCGGAAAGAAGGAAGAGCAGATATTTCTGGGCCGGGAGATCAGCCAGCACCGCGACTACAGCGAGAATACGGCAATCAAGATTGACGATGAGGTTAAAAAGCTGGTCCAGAACTCCCATGACAGGGCCACCAAACTTCTGGAAGAAAATATAGAGATCCTGCACAAACTGGCCGACATCCTGCTCGAGCGGGAGGTTCTCGACGGGGTTGAGATAGAGGCGGTTATCAAGGGGAAAGAGCTGCCCGCGCCCAAGAGAAACCATACCATGAAACCAGAGGAACCAAAGGCCGAGACACGCCGGGAAGACTCATCCGCAGAGCAGTTGGAGAAGCCCGAAACGGATTCCCCGGAAAGTTCAGATGACACTGCGACCGAGAATCCTTCGTCTGACTCCTGAGGGCATCCGTGATGAAATGACCCGTCTGGGTGTTGATCCAGAGGGAATCAGGATCATGCAGGACAAGGCATCCCACCTCCTGATCAGGGTTGATGCCATAGATATCAGAGCCGCTCTGATTCTCAAGCAGGATATGCTTTCCCTTGGCGGAGATGTGGCGTTGCGGCGTGATGCCGCCGGATTGACCATTGACAAAACTCCGGCTTTGATCATGGGCACTTCCCTCCAGGTTGGAAGACTGGTCAGTAAGCTGAAAGGCCAGCCGTTTGGACTGGGAGGGCTTGCCGACTCCCTGGAGGGCGCCGTGAAAACACTTGGCTCTTCCCGCCATTTTGTGGTTAACGGCAGGAACCTTCTGGAAGACGGCAAGACCCTTGTCATGGGGATTCTCAACGTCACGGAGGATTCATTCTCGGATGGCGGACAGTACGTCGATCCGTCAAAGGCCGTCGCCAGAGGGTTGGAGATGATCCGGCAGGGAGCTGACATCGTGGATGTCGGTGGGGAGTCCACCAGACCAGGCGCCGGAAGGGTGGACCCTGAAGTGGAGCTTTCCAGGGTCATTCCCGTGATCGAGGAGCTAGCCGGGGAAGGGGTTCGGGTGATCTCTGTTGACACGACCCGGGCTTCGGTGGCCAGGAGGGCTCTTGCCTCGGGAGCCTCGGTCATCAATGATATCAGCGGGATGTCCTTCGATGACGGGATGGCGTCCGTTGCGGTGGATGCCGAGGCGTCCGCCATCCTCATGCACACCAGGGGAGAACCACGGAACATGCAGGCCGGCCTCTCATACCGGGACCTCATGGCGGAGGTTTATTCCTTTCTTGATGCGGCCGTTTGCCGGGCGGAGGCAGCAGGGAACCCGCACGAAAGGCTCTGTGTAGACCCCGGGATAGGCTTCGGGAAGGATACGGAGCAGAATGTGGAACTTATTGCCCGGGCAGGGGAACTCAGGTCCATCGGGACAGCCGTTATGGTCGGAGCATCAAGGAAGTCGTTCATAGGAAACATCCTCGGGACGGAGGTGACCGACCGGCTGGAAGGTTCTGTGGCTGCTGCCTCGGCAGCTGTGCTCGGTGGCGCCGATATGGTCAGGGTCCACGATGTGGTCCAAACGGTCAGGGCACTGAAGATTGTTGATCGGATCAAGGTACGGGTAAACTGATGCCGCTCATCCTGGAGTTTCTCAAGAGTTTAAGGTGGCAGGATATAGCCGACGTTGCTCTGGTTACGGTGATCCTCTACTGGATCCTGACTCTTATACGCGGGACCAGAGCCATACAGATGGTCTTTGGGCTTGTCGTTCTTGGGGTCGCTTATCTGTTCGCCCAGGGTACCGAACTCAATACGCTAACATGGATTCTTCAGACATTCCTTGGATCCATCGTCATAATCATCGTCATCCTGTTCCAGAACGAGATAAGAAGAGCGCTGGCTCTGGTTGGGTCCAACCCTTTGACCGGGGCCAACCCAGGGGAGCAGAAACACCTTATTGAAGAGGTTGTAAAGACTGTCGCTGCTCTGTCAAACCGTCGCATTGGGGCACTGATTGTTCTGGAACGTTCCACCGGGCTGAAAAACTACATCGAGAAGGGATTGGCCATCAACGGAAACATCAGCAAGGACCTTCTTATGTCAATCTTCATGCCCTTCTCGCCAATTCACGATGGCGCGGTAATCATAGGCGGAGGCACTGTGGCCGCGGCCCGCTGCTTCCTCCCTTTGACCCTCAATCCTCGTCTGGAGAAAATCCTGGGGACTCGTCACAGAGCCGCCCTGGGGCTGACAGAGGAGACAGACGCGGTTGTAGTTGTTGTATCTGAGGAGACCGGAAAAATATCAACAGCCTGCGAGGGAAAACTGTATTCGCGCCTGGAAACGGATGAACTGAAGATGATGCTGGAAAAACTCCTGGCCGGAAGCAGAAAACCGCTGAAGCCGGGGCACTGGTGGGAGAGATTACGCGTTGCTGTCGGTACTGAAAAAAAACCTGCCGCTTAAGCTTTTTTCCCTGTTTCTGGCCCTTTTCCTCTGGGTTGTAATCAACAGAGGCACAGGAGGCAGAGAGATGGAGATCAGTCTGGGGATTCCTATTGTGCTTCATAATCTTCCCTCAGAGATGGAGGTGGTCAAGGGGCCGGTGGAAAGGACGGATGTCCGTATCTCCGGACCAAGGAGAATCGTTGCCCGAATATCCCGGATGGGTATTACCATTCCCCTGGACCTGAGCGGAGCCGTTGAGGGCGTGACAACTTTTGAACTTTATCCCGGGGATGTCAGGGTTCCTGAACAAACAACCGTACGGAGGATCAGCCCCTCTTCCGTGAGTCTCAAACTTGAGATGACCCTCCAGAGGCGGTTGCACGTTGTCCCTGTGGTTAAGGGCGAACCCTCTAAAGGGTTTGTGGCCGGTGATCCGGTCTCGGATCCTGCAACGATCGAGATACGTGGCCCCAGGTCCCAGGTCAGGCCGCTTCATTCAGTCATGACAGCTCCGGTGATTATCGAAGGTGCAGTTGCGACCGTAAAAATGAAGGTGTCCCTTGTAAGGCCTGATCACATGGTTCGTGTTGTAGGAAAGCCCATGGTCACTGTTACTGTACCCATAACGCACGTAAAGGATAAGATTCCGCCCAGCAAACCGGGATCAAAGGGAAAATGATCGCCGCCCGGCGTGCTGGAATTGATGTAAAACATGAGGATAATGCCTGAAATGACCAATAAAAGAGAACTTTTCGGCACTGATGGAGTTAGAGGAGAGGCCAACCGTTTTCCTATCGTGCCCGAAGTTGCCCTTAAACTCGGAATGGCCGCCGGTGTTTTTTTTCATAACAGAAAGGGCAAACCCAGGATAATTATCGGAAAGGACACCAGACTTTCCGGTTACATGATCGAATCAGCCCTGATGTCCGGCATATGTTCCATGGGAACGGACGTTTACCTGGTCGGTCCCATGCCGACCCCTGCAATTGCCTTTATTACCCGTTCCATGAGGGCAGATGCCGGGATCATAATTTCTGCGTCCCATAACCCTTTTCAGGACAACGGGATCAAATTTTTCGGGCGGGACGGAATGAAGCTCCCGGACGCAGATGAGGCGGAAATTGAACATCTCATGGATCGTGAGGACCTTCCCAGACCTACCCATTCTGACGTTGGCCGGGCATTCCGGTTAGACGATGCCGAGGGACGCTACATAGTTTTTGCCAAGTCCAGCATCCCGAGGGATATGACCCTTGACGGGTTAAAAATTGTTGTGGACTGCGCCCATGGAGCCACCTACAAGGTTGCCCCCGCCATTTTTTCCGAGCTTGGCGCCGATGTCATTACCATTGGCGATGATCCGGACGGCATGAACATAAATTTAGGGTGTGGTTCAACCAATCCGGAGTTTATGGCCCGCAAAGTAGTGGAAACCGGCGCAGACCTCGGGCTGGCATTGGACGGTGACGGAGACAGGGTGATTCTGGCCGATTCCGGGGGAGAGATCCTCGACGGTGATGACGTCCTCTTTATCTGCGCCTCCCGGATGGACGAGGAAAAAAATCTTTCAGGGCGCACAATGGTGGGAACTGTGATGACCAACATGGGCCTTGAGAGCAGCATGAAGAGCCGGGGCATCAGGGTTATCCGGGCTCCGGTCGGAGACCGCTACGTTCTTGAGGAGATGATCAGCACCGGGGCCATTGTCGGTGGAGAACCCTCAGGACACATAATTTTTCTTGATCACACCACCACGGGTGACGGGATAATCACCGCACTTCAGGTTCTCAGGGTCATGGTGAGGACCGGCAGAACCCTCAGTGAGTTGAAGGGCGGATGGGTACGCTATCCCCAGGTCATGAGAAACCTGAAGGTCCAGAGTAAACCACCCCTGGAGGAACAATCCTGGTACCGGCGGATCATCCTCGATGCAAGAGATGCCATGGGGGATGACCACCTCCTCAGCCTGAGGTATTCCGGAACAGAACCTCTCCTCCGTGTGACGGTATCGTGTGCTTCGGGGCCGTTGGCAAAGGAGGTTTCCCAACGTATTTGTGATGAACTGACCAGCCGCCTCGGGTGCGGAGATATCGGATGAACCAAAGAAAGAAGGTGACGGGACATGATGCGCCGAACAGGTGAGGGTTATGTAAGATTGGGGGTCAATGTTGACCACGTTGCCACGGTCAGACAGGCCCGGCGGGTGCAGGTGCCGGATCCGGTGGAAGCCGCTGTCCTGGCAGAATTGGCCGGGTGTGACGGGATTACGGTACACCTGAGGGAGGACCGGCGCCACATTCAGGACCGGGACCTGTTTATCCTGAGGAAGACGGTAAAAACCAGGCTCAATCTTGAGATGGCTGCCACTTCGGAGATGGTGAAAACTGCGCTGGAGATAAAACCGGATTCCGCGACCCTGGTTCCGGAACGCAGGGAGGAACTGACCACCGAGGGCGGCCTTGAGGTCGGCATGAACGTGGATTTCCTCAAAAAAACTGTTCGGCTGCTCCAGGATGCCGAGATACGGGTGAGCATTTTTGTAGATCCTGACGTTGACCAGATCAAGGCATGTCACAGAATAGGGGCGAACGCCGTGGAGCTCCACACGGGTAAATATGCCGATGCAAAAACCCCGGAGGATGCCGAGGCCGAATTTCAGAGAATCCTTAACGCAGCCAAAATCACCGACAAGCTGCGTATGGAGGTCGTGGCGGGACACGGGCTGGATTACAGAAATGTTCAAAGAATCGTCGGTATTGCAGAGGTTGTAGAGGTGAATATCGGCCACAGCATAATTGCCAAGGCCATTATGGTAGGGATTGAGAGGGCCGTCCACGACATGAAGGCGGTGATGGGAGGGGCAAAATGATCATCGGGGTGGGGCTGGATAATGTCCAGACCAAACGCATGCAGGAGATGCTGCTTAAATGGGCCGAGAGAGTGGAGGACCGGGTATTTACGGAGGATGAGTTGAACTATTCCAGGTCCAAGGGGGAGCCGCATTTCCACCTGGCGGCAAGATTCGCCGCAAAGGAGGCTTTCTTCAAGGCGCTGGGCAAGGGACTTAGGGAGGGCATGTCCTGGACAAACGTAAATATTCTTAACGATGAACTCGGGAAGCCATATATCACCCTTCAGGGAAGAGCCAGGGAACTGGCGGACTCCATGGAGGTGGAAAAAATACATCTGAGCCTGACGCATACCGACGAATGCGCCATTGCGATCGTCATTCTGGAGAAATAACTTGAGGCTGGTCACCCCTTCGCAGATGAGGGAGCTCGATTCCAGGGCCATACAGGAGATCGGGATTCCATCCATGGTCCTTATGGAAAACGCGGGCCTTTCTCTCGTTGATGAGGTCGAGAGGCGTCTTCCCCAGGGGGCCGGCCAGGGTCCTGCGAAGATATCGGTTGTCTGCGGCCCCGGAAACAATGGCGGAGACGGCATGGTGGCTGCCAGGCATCTCGCCGATCGTGGGCATGAGGTAATGGTATTTCTGACTGCCCGAAAAGGTTCCTTTCGGGGGGATGCCAGGTCCCAACTTCGTATTCTGGGGAACTTGGGCCTGCCGGTTAAGGTAGTTCATTTCCCGGCCGACATGGAAATGGAGCGAAAACGCCTGGGAGACTCTGATATCGTCATTGACGCGCTTTTTGGCACGGGCCTCCACAGAGACATCGATGGGCTGTCTGCGGAATCGGTCAGGGCCATTAACGCATGTCCCGGCATCGTTGTCTCCGCGGATATCCCTTCCGGAATCAACGGCCATACGGGCCTTCCCATGGGGGAGGCTGTGATGGCTGACGTGACGGTCACCTTTGGATATCCCAAACTGGGACTTGTTCTGTATCCAGGAGCCCATTTTGCCGGAGAGGTTGTTGTCGCCGATATCGGCATTCCCGCGGCCGCGGAGAACGGAACGGAATTTCCCGGTGAGATTATGGGGCCGGAACCGGTCATTTCAGCCTTTTCCCCGCGTTGGGAGGATTCCCATAAGGGTACCTTCGGACATCTTCTCGTCTGTTCCGGGTCCATGGGAAAAACGGGCGCCGGGATCCTTGCTGCCAGGGCCGCTCTCGCCTCCGGTGCTGGTCTGGTAACCCTCGCCCTGCCCGTCTCTGCGGTCTGGGCGGTGGATGCCGCAGTCCCGGAGATAATGACGGCTCCTATTCCTGAAACCAGCGACGGAACCCTCTCCGCTAACGGGAAAATTGCCCTGAAACAGCTTGTCGGCGAGAGGAGCGCCATGGCCATCGGACCGGGGCTCACGGTGCAGAATGAGACTGCGGAACTGGTGAGAGAGGTTCTCTCCTGGGAGGGATTTCCCGTCGTGGCTGACGCTGATGCTTTAAACGCCCTGAACGGGAATCCGGAATCCCTGCGCAAAAGAAAAGGGAAAACGGTCTTGACACCACATCCCGGAGAGATGGCCCGGCTGCTGGACATGAGCAGCTCCATGGTCCAGGAAGATCGGGTAGGGGCAGCCCTGTCCTGTGCCGGAAGATCCGGCTGCGTTGTCGTTCTCAAGGGCGCCGGGACGGTCGTGGCCACTCCGGACGGCAGATTTTTCATTAATCCTACAGGAAATCCAGGGATGGCGACCGCGGGCGCCGGGGATGTCCTGACCGGAATGATCGGCGCCCTTCTGGCCCGGGGCGAAGATGCTCTTACAAGCGCGCTGGCTTCCGTATATCTGCATGGGGTTGCCGGGGACCTGGCAGCTGAAGCGTTGACCCAGCACAGTCTGACGGCCGTGAGCATCCTTGACAATATAGGCTGCGCGTTGAAAAAGATTCTGTTCGATTTACATGGAGCATAGAACCATGAACTTGCCTGCGCCTCGCACGCAGACAGGTGGATTTGTTGCCCCCCTATCAATCTGGATGGGTGATCTTCAGCCCAATGGAGATGCCGATGTTGAATGCTTCACAGATGATGAAAAAAACGTTTCTGACAGTGTCTCCCGACATGGGGGTTGAGGAACTTGCCCGGCTTTTCTTGCGGCAGCATGTCACCGGGGCGGTCGTGGTTGATAAAAAAAGTAAACTCCTCGGGGTGGTGACAGAGAGCGACCTGATCGCCAAGGAGAAGAACCTCCACCTGCCCACTGTCGTCTCGCTCTTCGATGCGGCTATCTACCTGGAGAGTTCCGAACATTTCAAGAAGGAGCTTCATCGAATGCTGGCAAGCAAAGTCGCTGACATCTACACCATGAACCCGGTAACAATCAAGCCCGACACATCTCTGCCGGACATTGCCACCATCATGACCGAGGATGGCGTACACTTTCTGCCCGTCATGGAAAACGGCCATGCCGCCGGTATTGTTGGAAAACGGGAAATTATCAGGGCCCTCGCATCAACCAGGGGATGAAAGGACCCAAACCTCTCTCCATCACCGGACCCGATGAGATGCTGGCCCTTGGGCTGTCCGTTGGGAGGCATGTATTCGAGGGCGCCGTCATCGGTCTTTCCGGGCCTATGGGCGCGGGGAAGACGACCCTTGTCCGGGGTCTGGCGGAGGGCATGGGGATTGCTGAGGGACATTCTGTTTCCAGCCCGACATTTACCATCCTTCAAAATTATCCATGCCGTGAGTTGACCCTGTATCATCTTGATCTCTATCGAATTGCGGGACGGGAGGACCTGGATTCCACCGGCTACCGGGATGTCCTTGACGGCGCCGGAGTTGTCATTATCGAATGGGTTGAGCGAGAGCCGGACGCCATGACCCCCGAGAATCTGTTAATCGAGATGGAATATGAAGATATCGGCAGAAAAGTGACCTTCTTCCCCAGGGGAGACGCATACAGAACACTGGCGGCTTCGGCCATTGACGAATATCTCGTACTTCATTGATGGATTTTTTACGACCTTGGAATTATTGACACCTCATGGGCCTGGTGGTAAGGAAATGTTTTTCCACGAATGGACTTCTTACGATTTTATCACAGTAATTAACGGAGAGGATTTCCCATGGAAGAGTTCTACCGGATTAAGAGGCTTCCGCCCTACGTCTTCAACATTGTAAACGAGCACAAGTACAAGGCCCGGGTCAGGGGTGATGACATCGTTGATTTCGGCATGGGCAACCCGGATCTTCCTACGCCTCCCCATATCGTCGAGAAGATGATTTCGGCCGTAAAGGATCCCCGGAACCACCGGTATTCCGTTTCCCGGGGGATATACAAGCTACGGTCCGCCATGGCCGACTGGTATGACAGGAGGTACGGTGTGGATCTGGACCCCGACAGCGAGGTGGTTGCCACAATCGGGTCCAAGGAGGGCATTTCACACCTGATCCTCGCCATGGTAGCGCCTGGCGATACGGTGATCGTCCCGGATCCATGCTATCCAATACACTTTTACAGCGCGATTATCGCCAACGCCGACGTCAAAAGCGTCCCCAGTCTCGGCAACGAGGATGATTTCCTCGCGGGGGTGGAAGAAACGATCAAGGGTACGTGGCCGAGGCCGAAGATCCTCCTGCTCAACTATCCCAACAACCCCACAACCTACACGGTCCATCTTTCATTTTTCGAGAGGGTAGTTGAGTTGGCCAGGGAGTACGATCTGTTCGTGATCCATGATCTGGCCTACGCTGACATCGTCTTTGACGGCTACAAGGCGCCCAGCCTCCTTCAGGTGCCGGGGGCAAAGGATATTGGTGTTGAGATATTCACGCTTTCCAAGAGCTACAATATGCCGGGCTGGCGTGTGGGGTTCGTCGTGGGAAATCCGAGACTTGTTGGAGCCCTGGTCCGTATCAAAAGTTATCTGGACTATGGGATGTTTCAACCGATACAGATAGCGTCCATAATAGCGCTGAACGGCCCCGAGGAATGTGTTAAGGAAACTGTGGATATTTACCGGAACCGCCGTGATGTGCTGGTTGAAGGGCTGAACAGAATTGGGTGGAAAGTAGAAAAACCGGAAGCGACGATGTTCCTTTGGGCACCCATCCCCGAAAAATTTCGCGAGATGGGAAGCCTCGAGTTTTCGCTCATGGCGATGAAGAAGACCAAGGTAGCAGTGTCTCCCGGGATCGGTTTCGGCGCCGGGGGTGATGGTCATGTTCGATTCGCCCTTGTGGAAAACGAACACAGGACGAGACAGGCTATTCGAGGGCTGCGAACGCTGTTTTAGGAACGTGGGACTCAGGTCCCGGAATCGAAGGAGAAGTCCGAATGGGCAGCAAAAAATTTACGGTAGCTATAGCCGGCGCCACCGGCGCCGTGGGAGAATTGATGATTAAGGTTCTCCAGGAGAGGAACTTTCCTGTAGGGGAGATCCGATATCTCGCTTCTTCCCGTTCCAAAGGAAAAATCCTGAAGTGGCTGGATGAAGATGTGGCAGTACAGGAGCTGACGAAAGATTCCTTCTCCGGGGTGGATATCGCCCTGTTTTCCGCCGGTGGTGGAAAAAGCCTGGAATTTGCGCCGGCAGCGGTGGATGCAGGGGCGGTGGTTGTGGATAACTCCTCGGCATTTCGAATGGATGCGGATGTGCCCCTGATCGTCCCGGAGGTCAATCCCGGGGACGTGGGGTACTACGCGAAAAAAGGGATTGTGGCCAACCCGAACTGTACGACCATTATCATGGTGGTGGCGCTCAAACCCCTGTACGATTACAGCCGGGTCAAGAGGGTCGTTGTCTCAAGTTATCAGTCCGCCAGCGGCGCCGGGGCCAAAGCCATTGAGGAGCTGAAAAAGCAGACGAAGGACTGGAGCAGCGGCAAACCGCTGGAAGTCCAGGCTTTTGTTCATCCGCTGCTCTTTAACGTGATTCCCCACGTCGATTCCTTCCTTGAAAATGGCTATACCAGGGAAGAGATGAAGATGCATAACGAGACCCGCAAAATGTTCCATGATAATGAGATCCAGGTTTCCGCAACCTGTGTAAGGGTGCCGGTTCTGACTGCCCATTCGGAAGCGGTGAACATAGAGACTGAAAAAGAGATTACGCCGGAAAAGGCCAGGGAAATTCTGTCGGCTGCTCCCGGGGTTGAGGTGCTCGACGACCCGGCAGGGAATAAGTACCCGATGCCCATCTATACCGCCGGGGGTGACACCTGCTACGTGGGCAGGATCAGAAAGGACTATTCTGCCGTGAACGGCCTGGCATTCTGGGTTTCGGGCGATCAACTTCGGAAAGGCGCCGCCACTAACGCGGTCCAGATCGCCGAGATTCTTGCCGGGAAGTATCTCTAGGAGCCCGGCTGCGCAGTCCCGTGGGACATTGAACACAGCCCCCCGGCCTTCGGCCCGCCTGACATAAAAAATGCGCTGGTTTCAGGACATCACCCTGGGTAATTATTATCCCGCTGATTCGGTCGTGCATCGTCTTGACCCGCGCCTGAAGATGACCGCCATGGCCCTGTTGATGGGTATGACCTTTGCCGTCAGCAATCCGTGGGCTATTTTACTGCAATCATTGGCCATTATCGCGGCGGTGCGGCTGTCACGAATCCCCATGACGTATTTCCTGAGGAGCCTGAGGTTCTTTGTCTGGCTCTTTTTCTTCACCGCGGTTCTCCATCTCTTCTTTACCCCCGGGGAACCCGTTCCCGGCAGCCCGTTCCTGGGATTTATCCGGGTCACATACGAGGGGATAGCAGAGGGGGGGCTTATATCATGGAGGCTCATTACGGTTATCGCCCTTTCATCCATCTTTACCTCCACCACTACTCCTCTTGAGATAACCCGTGGCATGGAATCCATCCTGTCGCCGTTGGGGAAGCTCCATTTCCCCGTCCAGGATTTCTCCCTCATGATGATGATGGCCATCAGGTTTATTCCTGTGCTTTCGGATGAAACCCAGAAAATATGGAAGGCCCAGAAATCCAGGGGGGCCGATCTGGGGCACGGCGGAATAAAGAGGAGGACCAGAGCTCTTGTCTCCATCCTGCTGCCGGTTTTTGTAGGGATATTTCGACGGGCGGATGATCTGGCAAAGGCCCTGGAGGCGAGGGGGTATGTGCCTGGAAAGCGAAGGACAAGCATGAAGGAACTCATCTGGACCGGCAGGGAGAGCATGGCCCTTATCATAATCCTTATCCTGTCATTTTCGCTTTTGACCCTTCAGAGCTTATGATTTTGGAAAAAGCGATGGATGGACTTTTCCAGTGAAAAGACTTGTGCTTACCATCGAGTACGACGGGACTTTCTTCCACGGCTGGCAGGTACAGCCCGGCCTCCGGACCGTCCAGTTGAATATTGAGAGTGCATTGACCAGGATGATGGGCCAGACAATCAGGGTGTCAGCCTCGGGAAGGACAGACGCCGGTGTGCATGCCCTTGGGCAGGTTGCCCACTGTGATGTTCCCAAAAGGATTCCACCTGAAAACGTAGCATTGGGATTAAACAGCATCCTCCCCGGGGATGTGAGGGTTGTTGAGTGCAGGTGGGCACCCGAGGGCTTTCACTCGCGTTTCAGGGCAACGGGGAAAAGATACCGTTATCTTATCCTCAATCGCCGGAAGCCCACCGCTCTCCTGAGAAACAGGGTATGGAATATACGTCATCCCCTGGACCTGGACAACATGAGGGGAGGGGCTTTTTACCTTATTGGGGAAAAGGATTTTTTTTCCTTCAGGTCCTCCGGAGACCCCGGAACGACCGTGAGGGATATGAGGGATATCTCCATTGAGAAGGACGGAGATATGGTCACCATCTTCTTTGAGGCCAACGGATTTCTTAAACACATGGTCAGAAACATCGTTGGCGCCCTCGTTGAGGTGGGAAGAGGCAGGATGGAGCCCGGGAACCTGAAAAAACTCCTGGATTCCAGGTCCCGTCTGAACGCTCCCCGCAAGGCACCCGCCCAGGGGCTGACCCTAATGGAGGTATTCTATCTCAATTCACCCCCTGATTCCTTGACAAACCCCGTTCCCGGTGGTAGGTAAGAACCTCTTTTGTTGCGGGGTGGAGCAGTCCGGTAGCTCGTTGGGCTCATAACCCAAAGGTCGCAGGTTCAAATCCTGCCCCCGCTACCAATAAAAATCAGAGGGCCTTGCATGATAGCGAGGCCCTCTTTTTTTAGGTTCATCCGGTTTATGCGTGCCTGGATGAAAATTGAAATGGGTGGAAAGCTGACTTAACACAGAGGGTCATTGGGTTACCCCCTCCCTCGAGGGGAGGGGTTGGGGGGTTGAAAAACAGGAAAAAGTTGTTATATTGTTTACCAACATGGTTTCGATCCGAGCTGCTGATATGCCGGAAATAATATAAAGGAAGTACACAACCGCGAATGACCTTTTTACGACCAAATCATAAAGGGAGGTGATGACATGGAGCGCTTTTTGATTCCCCGTATCGCTCACTGCGAAGGCGGCTGTAAGCGAAGTCCCGGGCAGGACGGTAAAAGGCCCCTTTAAACTATAAAAAAGCCCTCGAGAGGGCTTTTTTATGTGGTTCAGGCTGTAACGAGGTTCAGGGTGCTGGAAAACCTCCGATGTCTCCTGATGGGAGGGGCCATCGGATCATGACGGATCGCCCCGAACCGGACTCTTTTTTTTGACATCCTGAAAGGACCTTATATACTTATCTGCATAAGCTCTCTTGGGGGGTGGTTGCCTTTGCAATAAAGTCCTTCTGCCCCCAGGTAGCCGCTGTTTATTCCAATAAGTTCATTAGATGAGGAGATGTGTCATGGGCAAAATCGTTCCTTCGACCACAGGGCCGGCTAACGCTTCCGGCAAGGAAAACCCCTCTTCGTCGGCGCATTATCTGTTGCCGGCAAACAAGGATACAGTGCATTGGGGCTACTGGAGCAGGGATCTTCCCCCGGCACTGACCGTGCAGTCAGGTGACTACATCACCGTGGAAACCATATCCCATCATGCTGGAGATGACTACGACCGAATGATCAAGGGGGATGACGGCATCGAAAGTATTTTCCACTGGACCTCGCGTGAGAAAAACGTCGAACGTCGTGGCTCGGGTTCTATGGATGCCCAAATTGGTCATGGTGAGGGACTTGGTGTCCACATTCTTACAGGTCCGATCGCGGTATCCGGGGCCAGGCCGGGTGACATACTTGAGGTCCGCCTGCTGAAACTGTGGCCGCGACCCTGCGCAAACCCGAAATACCCCGGGAAGACGTACGGATGCAACGCGGCAGCCTGGTGGGGATACCTGTATAACAACCAGATAGAGTCACCAAAGCCCCGAGAGGTGATAACGATCTATGAAGTGGATAGCAGCATGAATATCCCCTCCGCCAGAGCCGTATACAGCTATCGCTGGACTCCATCAACCGATCCTTTTGGAGTTGTGCATAAGATCATGGATTATCCTGGCGTAGTCAGGGACCCAAACACGATTCAGGAAATTAAGCCTGTTCACGAGAATGTTCACGTGCCGTTGAAGATGCATCCCGGTACTTTGGGCCTGGCAGCGGATGCAGACGGTCTGGTCAATTCTATTCCGCCGAGCTACATAGGTGGGAACATGGATCAGTGCAGACTTGGCGAGGGTACAAAGCTGTATCTTCCTGTGGCTGTGAAAGACGCATTATTGTCAATGGGGGATTCCCACGCTGTGCAAGGGGACTCGGAACTGGCGGGCACTGCGATAGAAATGTCCATAACAGTTCTCCTGCAGGTGATTCTGCATCCTCAGAATTCCCTGCGGGGGACTTCTCTTCAGAACCTGGATTATCCATTGGTCGAAACCCCGGACGAGTACATAGTCCAGGGTTTCACTTATCCCAATTACCTTGCTGATCTCGGTAAAAATGCTCAATCCGAGATATTCCAGAAATCCTCCCTGGACCTCGCGTTCAAAGACGCTGTCAACAAGATGCGCCGGTTCATGATGACGGCGAAAGGACTCACCGAAGATGAGTCGATCACGTTGATGTCGATCGCTGCAGACTTTGGGGTTACCCAGGTGGCCAACGGAAATTGGGGCATGCATGGTATCTTGAAGAAGGGAATTTTTGTCAATTAACAACCCTCTTGGCCATCCTTTGTTACATACGTCATTCATCCACCAGGTAAGCCTGGAGGATGAATGGCGGCCTTTAAAAACGACCATTGAGCGGCGACCTGTCAGGGCACAAAGAGTTCCCCTGTTTACCCAAGGAAGTATTATCCTCTCTTCCCCCCTCACCCCGATTTTCTCCCCCCAGCCTCCCTTGCATAAAGCTTCGATGGGCCAGAGAGGAAGATTTATGGTTTCCACCGTGAATGATGCCTGTCCTGAGCTTGGTCGAAGGGCGGAGCAGCCAGCATTAAAAGTGTCATTTTTCCTTTTCTCACAAAACAACGACTTGTCCCTCAAATCAATGACTTGCGTGACAAATCATTGATTTGTGCGCCCTCTAACGGGCGCGTTGGTGACTTTTTGCGAAGTCGTCAAGGTTTTAGAGGTGAAGTTTGAAGTTGGTCCCAACTGGGGTCCCTTCGTCAGGCGACACAAAAATTAAACAAGATAAAAAAAGATGATGTGTTTGCACATGGGCTTCGGTGTTTCCATGGGCATATGGGATGCTCCATTAAACCTTGCCGTGCATAGAGGCAGAAGTTTTTAGAGAAAGGCAGTTATGAAGCGTCGCCGCACGCTGGGTTTTCTTGCGATGTTCGGGCCGGGGCTGGTGGTGATGTTCGCCGATACCGACGCGGGGAGTGTAATCACCGCTGCACAGAGCGGTGCGGTGTGGGGGTACAAACTGCTTCTGCTTCAACTTGTACTGATCCCTGTTGTCTACATGGTGCAGGAACTTGCGGTGCGGCTGGGGCTGGTAACCGGCAAAGGACATGGCGAACTCATCCGTGAACATTTCGGTAAGGGCTGGGCATGGCTTTCGGTCTCCACCCTGATGGTTGCCTGCATGGGAGCTTTAATCACCGAGTTTGCCGGGGTGGCCGGTGCCGGATTGCTGTTTGGGATACCACCCTGGCTAAGCGTAGGTATGGCAGTGCTGCTGCTTTCGATTGTGGCCTGGACCGGTTCGTATCTCTCTGTTGAGCGTATTGCCATCCTGATCGGCAGCTTTGAATTGGTCTTCCTGCTGGTGGCCTGGCGGGCCCATCCCAGCCCTACGGCCATGTTGAGTGGCTTGACCCAGATCCCATGGCGTCAGCCCGGATATATGTACCTGGTCGCGGCTAACATCGGCGCGGTGATTATGCCCTGGATGGTATTCTACCATCAGTCTGCGGTCGTGGATAAAGGCCTGCAAGCCAAAGATCTACGGACATCCCGCAGGGACACGGCCATAGGCGCAATTATCACACAATCTATCATGATTGCGATACTGACGGCGACCGCCGCGACCATTGGCGTATACCATCCCGGTGAATCCCTGAACACGGTACAACAGATAGCGGACGCATTGACCCCATTTTTAGGTAAGACGGTCGGGACAATCCTGTTTGCCCTGGGTATGGTCGGGGCGTCACTGGTGGCAGCGATTGTGGTCTCACTTGCAACGGCTTGGGGGTTAGGCGAAGTAAGCGGTTACCAGCGGTCTCTCGAACACCAACCTCATAAGGCGCCTTGGTTTTACATAGTCTACACCGTTATGCTGGGAATAGGGGGCCTTATGGTGGTTTCGGGAATCAACCTGGTCAACCTAAGCGTGGCCGTACAGGTGATGAACGCGGCACTGCTGCCGATTGTGCTGGGATTTCTCTACATACTGGCGCTCAAGGCCTTGCCAAAACCGTACTGCCTGCACGGGGTCTACTCCGTGGTGGTAGGTGTGGTAGTGGCAATGACAAGCATTTTAGGGCTGTACGCTGCGGTCAGCTCGTTTTTTTAGGCGAACTTACGACTAAATCCCGATTTCAGGCGTATAATATAAGGGTACCATAGCCCGGGAGGTGCCTGCGGATGAAAAGGCTGTCTGTAGTTGATGCGGAAAGGTGTGTCGGGTGTCAGTGCTGCATGTTCGCATGCTCCCGGAGGACGAACAGCCACGGCCTGTCGGAGTCGTGTATCGGGATCAGGTCCAGCGGCGGGATGGAGCACGGGTTCACCGTGGTGGTCTGCAGAGTCTGCGAGGACCCCCCTTGTGTCAGGGCCTGCCCCATGGAGGCCCTCACCCGTACTGAAAAGAGGGGAATACACCTTGCCGAGGAGAAATGCACCGGGTGCGGCAGCTGCGCCGAGGCGTGCGTTGTGGGGGCCGTCTACTGGGACAGTGAGATCAATAAACCCATGATCTGCATTCAATGCGGCTTCTGTGTTGACTTCTGTCCCCACGGGGTCATCGAGATGAGGGAAAGAAAGGCGGCCGATGATGCTAAATAGCGATCCGTTGTGCAACGTCCTTTACGTGGATCTCACCCGAAAACGGTTCAGGGTTGAACAGAGACAGAACCTCTTCGACAGGTACCTTGGGGGCGCGGGTGTGGCCACTCAGCTTCTGTACCAGTCCTGCCCGGAAGGGTGCGATCCCCTGGGGCCGGAAAACCCCATCATCTTTGCCGTCGGCCCTCTTACCGGGCTGTTCCCCCTGGCCTCCAAAACGGTGGCCATGTTCAAGTCACCCCACACGGGGAACCTCGGCGAGAGCCACTGCGGGGGAAGGAGCGCCGTGGCCATAAGGATGGCCGGTTACGGGGCCATCGTCATTGAGGGGAAGAGCGAGATCCCTATCTATCTGGCCATTCATGGCAGTGAAGTGTACTTTCGAGATGCCTCCACCCTGTGGGGCATTAGCAGCAGCCTCACAGTAGGACACATCATCAGGGAAAGAGAGTCGGGGTCGGGTCTTCGCACGATTATGCGTATCGGCCTTGCGGGCGAGAGGATGGTGACCTATGCGTGCGTCGCCGCTGAAACCTACCGGCACTTCGGGAGGCTCGGTCTTGGTGCCGTGTTCGGCAGCAAAAACCTCAAGGCTGTCGTCGTGTCCGGCAAAAGATCTCTCCCTGTGGCGGACAACCAGGCCTACCGTCGCATATACAAGGACATTTACGAAGCAGCCACCACATCGGAGGCCATGAAAAAATACCACGATCTCGGTACAGCCCAGAATGTCCGCCCACTCAACAAACTGAGCGCTTTCCCGACCAGGAACCTGCAGGAGACGAAGTTCGAAGCGGCGGAGGAACTCTCAGGCGAGACCTTTGCCGAGAGATACCTGGGAAGACGGCTGGCCTGTTCCCACTGCCCTGTGGCGTGCATCCACATCGCCGCCCTCAGGGAACCCCACGAGGTCGAGCCTTATTTCTACAAGACCTCCATGATTTCCTACGACTACGAGCCCATCTACGCCATGGGCTCCATGCTTGGGGTGGGTGATCCCGAGGGCCTGCTGCGGTTGTTGGACCGTGCCGAGGTTCTGGGCCTGGATCTCATGACCACCGGTCCCGTCCTGTCCTGGGCCACCGAAGCCCAGGAAAAGGGGCTCGTTTCCGAAAAAGACACGGGAGGACTCAGGCTTTCGTGGGGTGACTGGAAAACCTACCTTGAGGCCACCCAGAGGATCGTCGAGCAGCCAAACGATTATTTTGCCGCCCTGGCCAGAGGGGTGGAACACGCGTCGTCCATCTACGGAGGCGAGGAGTTCGCCCTCGCCCTCGGAGGGAACGAGATGCCCGGCTATCACACGGGTCCGGCGGCCCACGTGGGCTGCCTGATGGGCGCCAGGCACAGCCACCTTGACAATGCGGGCTACAGCGTGGACCAGAAGATCCTGGTAAAGGGGGAGTTGAGTCCCGAGGCGCTTGGCGACGCTTTGCTCAAGGAGGAAAGCTGGAGACAGATCCTCTCCTCCATCGTCGTCTGTTTTTTCGCCAGAGAGATCTACGATCGGGATACGGTTCTTGGCTGCCTTAAAGCAGCCGGCTTCGATCTGGACGTGGATCGGTTGCAGAAGACGGGAAGGGACATCCACCGCGAGAAATTCAGGTTCAAGACTCGGGAGGGGTTTACTTTCGACGGTCTGCGAATACCTGAGCGGATCCTCCAGACGAAAGCGCCCGCTTCCGGGTTGAGTGAGGAGTACATCAGGGCAACCCTGGATCACGTGCGCAAGACTCTTGTCTAAACAGGAGAACGGTATGAATATAAGCCCCTGCACAGGATGCAACCATTACAACTCAATTAGATCAGTTCGTTGAGTGAAAATCCGGTGTCAGAACCCCGTGGGGTGTTCTGCTCCTGTCATTCCAGGGGAAAACCAGTACCACACTAATTTAGTGGTATATGTGTACACATAATGTATTTTATCCTTGACAAAATGAGCTAAGATATTTATAAAATAGGGTTCATCCGGCTAATGCGTACCTTATATTATTATTTTGCTGTCATTGTGCCTGTCCGCCGAAGCTTTACGCGAAGGTGGAAGGAGCATCGAGGGAGACGAGAGTGACGCGGCAATCCCGGGCGGAGCCAAAAAGCTTGTCACGGCGCCCTCCGGCCGCTATGGGATCGCTTCGCATGGGTTACAGCTCGCGATGACAAATGGTGGGTATGGTTCTTATCCAGGTACTCATTAGCTGGATGATCCATAAAATATACACCATTGATGATTTCGCAAGAAATCATCAATGCGCCCATTGAAGGGCGTCCAAATCAATGACTTGCAGGGCAAGTTGTTGATTTGTGAGGAAAGTGAAAACGACGTTTTTCGCTTTCCGTGGAGTAAAAAGCCATAAACGGACTTTTTACGACCCTGTCATAATTGATGATTTCGTAAGAAATCATCAATGCGCCCACTAAGGGGCGTCCAAGTATGTGGAGATATAAAAATGAGCAAAATATTAGACGAGGTATTAGCTGCAAATACTGCTTATGCTAAAGACTTTGGTGATAAAGCAAATTTACCAATGCCTCCAGGGAGGCGCATAGCCATCCTGACCTGTATGGATGCGCGTCTTGATCCTGCTCAATTTTGTGGGGTATGCGAGGGAGATGCTCATGTAATTCGTAATGCAGGTGGCAGAGTCAGTGAAGATGCTGTCCGCTCCTTTGTAATCTCATACAAGCTTCTGGGAACAAACGAGTGGTTTGTCATCCACCATACTGATTGTGGAATGCAGACATTCACTGATGATGTTATGCGATCATTGTTGGCAAGTAGCCTGAAGACAGCTACAATTGACGCAAGCGGATGGCATGATTCCGGGGAAGGGCCTGGTTCAACTGAAGGAGATTACATCGATTGGCTAACAATCAGTGATCAAACCAGGAGCGTTACCGCGGATGTCCGGCGCCTACGATTTCATCCATTGGTACCTCCTGAAATCCCAATTTACGGATTCGTCTTTGATGTAAGGACAGGAAAGGTCGTTGAGGTTCCTGAAGCAATGGAAATTGGTAAGGCCAAATAAGATGGACTTTCTGCGACCATATCAAATAAGAACATAACTACTCAGCCTTTTCCGCAAAATCTGTGGGTAGGGGGAACCCCAGTATTATCTGAATCCGTGCTGCGTGTGTTTTTTTGCAATGGCGTCAGCCAGTTTATCCATCGCCCTGAAATCATTTTCCGATGGAACCCCTTTACACAATACAGGGTCCAACACCTCGACCTTGAGATTGGGTATCATCCCCGCAAGCGTTTCCACGGTTTTGCCACCCCATCCATACGAACCGACAATTGAAAGAAATTGAGCCTTGGGCCGCAAGGCATTGGCCAGAAAGGCGCAGTACGCGACCAGAGGATGAGGGCCGGCCAGGACCGTGGGCGTTCCAAGGACAATCGTTCCCCCATCGATCAGCGCCATGGCGAGCTTTCCGATATCGGTCACCGTCAGGTTAAACGGCTCAACACTCACCCCTTTTTTCACCAGAGAGGACACCATATAATCCACCATAAGCCTGGTACTGGCATGCATGGAAACATAGGGGAGCACAACCATGTTTTTGGGCGTTCCAAGAGTCCACTCCAGGTAAGCATCCATGATCCAGGCCGGACGGTCATAGATCTGTCCGTGGCTAGGGGCGATCATTTGAATGTCGTATCCTTTGAGTTTTTCGACATTCTTTGCGATCACATTCCGAAATGGCATCATTATCTCGGCAAAGTAGCGTTTTGCGGCTTCGTACACACGTCCTTGGTCGTTCACGAAAAGATCGGTGGTCGCGATATGGGACCCATAAAAATCACAACTGAAAAGGATGCGATCTTCTTCCAGGTAGGTCACCATGGTTTCCGGCCAGTGTACCCAGGGCGTGTGAATAAACCTGAGGGTCTTGTCGCCGAGCGATAGCGTCTCGCCGTCCTTCACCGTGACAAATTTGTTTTCGGGAATTCTTAGCAGATCAATGAGCATGCCCCTGGCTTTGGGGGTCGCGACCACTGTTGCTTCTGGAAACCTGTCGAGAACCCGGGGGATGGCCCCGGAATGATCCTGCTCGGCATGATGAGAGATGATAAAGTCGATTTTGGGGACCCCGTCCAGTTGTGCCATCAATTCATCGACCATGGACAGATCGACTGTGTCCAGTAAAGCGGTTTTTTCGCTCCCTTCAACCAGGTAGGCATTGTACGTAGTGCCGTCTGGAAGCGGAATGAGAGAATCAAAAAGGCGCCTGTCCCAATCAACGGCTCCCATCCAGTAAATCCTTTTCTTTATCTGCCTTTTGTACATGGATACATCTCCTCTACTTGTACCGGTTTATGTTTAGTGTCGTAAAAAGTCCATGAATGGTTTTTTACTCTACGCACTGGATATTCCCTGGAGGTGTCTGGTTAGAGTATATCTCCGGTTTTTCAGATTGGCAAATACCAGGCCGAAAAAAAGCCGGGGTGGTTCGGAGCACTTTGGTATGAATTTGCTGAAGAGCAGATTTTTTTTGAACATGCCTTTCAGGCGGCTACGCCGACTTGTCTTCGCCGGAACGGGAATACCAATCGCGCCAGATAATCCTGTATATTTTCACCCAAAAAGGCACGCGGTTTAAGACCGGCAGAAAGGGTATGAAAAGCAGCACCAGGAAAAGTCCAATCATGATCACGCCCGCCAGCAGATCGGCGTTGGGAGATGCGGACATGAACGGTATCTGGTAGAGGGCTGCGTAAGGCATAAGCCACCATGCCCCTGGGAAAGGGCCCGTCTCATGGGAGATACCCATCTGCTCGCCCGACATATTCAGATTGTCCGCCACACTACCGTCCACATCCTCCGAAAAGAACAACAGCGACCTGGTGAAATCCAGGTTGAAAGGGGTCCAGGCACTGCTATCCAGGGCGCCTTCCAACAGGCCCGCCCGTCCCAGTCCGAGCATGCCGTTCATCAAAACGGGGACCGGGCCGTAGTCGCCGGCGGGTACCTGCACCTCGCCATTGTTTACGGCGGCCTTATCAAGGGCGGCAAGGTAGGCCTTCAACCAGGTCTGTTGCCGGTCGTGGCCGACAGCCTCATAGGCCTTGAGGGCGCGGGCCACCCCCTTGTCCATGGCGGCAACCCGCTCCAGGGGCTTGAGGACAAAATCCCTGGAAGCATCGAGCGGATAGCGCACCCCGAACCAGGCCGCCGGAGCAAGAGACAGAACCTGCTGCACATTGGCGGTATCCGACGTATACGGCGGACCGTAGTCCTGGATGCCGGAGTTACCGGCCAGGATATTGGCGGTTGTCTTGAGATAGGCGACGGGTTGGTATTTCGCCACATCATGACTGTTCACAGGGGGGTAATCCGGCGAACCGAAGACAGCGGCCAGCACGAAGATTATTCCCGCCAGAAACAAAAACACCACAAGCCCTTCCCGCAGCAAGTCATACGGTTTCATGGGAACGTCGCGAAAATACGCCTCTGATTTGCGGCTCATCAGCTATCCCTCCCCGCTCCAAATGGTTTGACCGGGCCCTCGCGGCGAATCAGGAAAAGATGGACAAGCACCAATGCCGTAAGCAGTGCCGGGAGGAAAACCACGTGCAAGGTCAGCACCTGGCCGGTATTCATGGTGTTGAAAAAGGCACCCACTCCCAGGGCGTTCATGGCGTCTTTCGCCTGTACGGCGATCCACTGGGCATCGAAGTTGGTCTGAATCAGAAAGCCGGTCAAACCGGTGAAAACCGCGATTCCAAAGGCCAGAATGCCCACCATCCAGGTCTTCCAGCGTCCGTCCCGCCATGCGGCCAATGTATATTTTGTGAGCAGGTGGAGCACGAGAGCCAGGAAAAAGACCTGCACAGCCCAGAAATGGAGGGAGTGCACAAAGTGCCCTGTCCCGGAGATGTGGTACCAGGTCGGTCCGAAGATGCTTAAAGTCAGACCGCTAAAGATCAGAATACCCAAAGCCGAAAGCGCCGATACGCCGAAGAGATACGCCATGGAGTCGACATAAACGGGCATCTTGGTAGGAAGGGCGTCTTCGAGAGAGATACTGTCCGTTAGCGCCTGCCGAGTTTTCGCCGTCAAGTTTATCCGGTGCGCCATCACTCACGTCTCCTTCTCTGGACCCGGTTCAAAGGCTTTGGGCAGACGGGCCCAAGCTGCCAGGAAGAAAAGAACAATCACCAACAACCAAAAAACAAGATTGGGAATGGCAAGGCTGAAGACTCCGAGAATAATATGGGGCACTGCGGGCAGCATCTGGATCGGCAAATCTCCCATTACATTGACCTCCCTTTAGCCATCGTGGACGGATACCTGGTTTTGAAATGGCAAATGACGCGGACTCGCTTTACTCGGCGGGCCAAGCTGATATTCTTCTGAGAGTTTACCTCCAGTTGACCTTACTAGCAAGTTTTCTCGAAAGACCGAAACACGGGCAATTCCTGGGGCCGTCCATTACGGAATCACCGGTGCCTATTAATGGGCGCCGCCGGCGCACATTTTCCCCTCCTTACCTTTCCATCGAAAATGTAATAAAGTATGCCCTGTTTTCGAAACCATCAGCCAGGACAGGGTCGTAAATGTCCATTCATGGCTATTTACTTAACGGAAAGCGAAAAGTGTCATTTTCCAACAGACGGGAGCGGACATGGCTGCAAAACAGGTGCTCATTCTCCTGGGAAGCCCCCGAAAGACCGGCAACAGCGCGGTACTCGCCCAACAACTGGCGGAAGGAGCCGAAAAATCCGGAGCTGACGTCCGGACCCTGTACCTTCACGGTATGGATATAAGCCCCTGCACGGGGTGCAACCATTGCCAGGGTGCCCACGCACAGGGATGCGTCGTCGACGACGACATGCAGGGGATTTACGGTCAGTTCAGGGAGGCCGACTCCATAGTTTTCGCCAGTCCCATTTACTGGTTTTCCGTTACCGCCCAGATCAAAATGGTGATTGACAGGATCTACGCAGTGGGTGGTGGAGAAAAAAATGTTTTCAGGGGCAAAGAATTCGGGATACTCCTTACCTACGCCGATTCTGATCCCTTCACTTCCGGCGCTGTCAACGCCCTGCGCATGTTCCAGGATATATCAGCCTACCTTGGCGTAAGGATTGCCGGGACCGTATATGGATCGGCGTATGAAGCAGGGGAGATTAAGGATAGTAAAGAGGTTATGAAGGCAGCCTTCGAATTGGGGATGAAGCTGGGGGAAGAACCCAAGGTTTAGGGTAGTGACCCCTGTCGATTCACTGACAACAGATGACCGAACACCCTGATCATCCTGTGCTGAGGAATATATATGGGTACTCCTCTCCGGATTACATACACCGTTGCCGAGGGCCGCATTCTCCTGCTCACCCTGTCCGGATCATGGCGGATCAGGGATCCGATACCCACATCGGAAGAGTTTGAAAATCGGCTTTTTGCGGCAGGAGAGGTGACGAAAGTTTCCTTCGATGGCCGAGAGATTATCACCTGGGACTCCGCTCTCCCCATATTTCTGAAAAAGATCAAACTGGTTTGTGACAGGGAAGGGATCGGGCTGGACCCATCGGGGCTTCCAGAGGGCGCAGGGGATCTTCTGCGCCTGGCAACGACTGTCCCCGAACGCGAGGATATGCGCAGGGAGGACATCAAGAGGTCATTTCTGGTGAAGGTGGGTACTTCCACCATCGATGCCGGTCATTCCTGGCGGGAGACCCTCACATTTCTGGGCGAGATTGTCATTGCCACAGGGAGGTTCTTCAGAGGTAATGCCCAATACCTGAAATCGGATCTCTTCCTTTTTATCCAGGAATCGGGTGCGCAGGCCCTGGGCATCGTCGGCCTGATCAGCTTTCTGGTGGGTGTCATCCTCGCTTTCATCGGGGCGGAACAGCTTGCGATGTCCGGGGCCGAGATTTACGTGGCCAACCTGGTGGGCCTGGCCACTGTTCGCGCCATGGCCGCAATCATGACCGGCATTGTTCTTGCCGGCAGGACCGGCGCCTCATACGCGGCCCAGTTGGGAACCATGCAGGTAAACGAGGAGATCGACGCTTTAAGAACACTGGGGATCTCTCCCATCGAGTTTCTGGTCATGCCCCGGATGATGGCCCTTATTCTGATGACGCCGCTACTTTGCCTTTACGCCGATCTCCTGGGCATCCTGGGCGGAGCTGTGGTGGGCATTGGCCTGTTCGGCATCACCCCCATAGAGTATTACCAGCAGACCAGGGCCGCGATCCCAATGGTCAATATCTGGGTTGGACTGTTCCAGGGCGCTGTGTACGGTGTTCTGGTGGCCGTCGCTGGATGCCTGCGGGGTATGCAGTGCGGTCGCAGCGCCTGGGATGTGGGAGCGGCGGCCACATCGGCGGTGGTGACGGGAATCACCTGGATAATTGCCTCCTGCGCTGTCATGACCATGATCTTCAACCAACTGGGGATCTGAGGAAAGGAAGATGGCTCGGAAAACTAAAAAGGGAGAACCCCACATCGTTGTTGAGGACCTGACCATGGCTTTCGGTAGCTTTGTTCTCCAACGGGATCTGAATTTCACCGTTAATAAAGGTGAGATATTCATTGTCATGGGGAGAAGCGGTTGCGGGAAAAGTACCCTCATGAGACACATGGTGGGTTTGATTTCACCCGCCAAGGGAAGGATTCTTTACGAAGGAGTGAGTTTCTGGGATGTGACCGATGAAGAACGTAGACAGATCAGGAGGGATTTCGGCATCCTTTACCAGAGCGGGGCACTGTGGAGTTCCATGACACTGGCGGAGAACGTCGCCATCCCGCTTCAGACGTATACTGACTTGACGCTCTCCCGGATCCTGGAGATCGTTTCCTATAAGCTTTCCCTGGTGGGTCTGGAAGGGTTCGAGGACTACTACCCCTCTGAGATCAGCGGCGGAATGCAGAAGAGGGCCGGTCTGGCGCGTGCCATGTCTCTTGATCCGGAGATTCTGTTCTTCGACGAGCCTTCAGCAGGTCTGGACCCCATCAGCGCCCGTCTGCTTGACGAACTGATTGTTGATCTGAGCGAGAGCCTGGGCGCCACGATCATCGTGGTCACCCACGAGCTGTTCAGTATCTTCGCCATCGGCAATAACTCGGTTTTTCTGGACCCGGATACCAGAACCATGATCGCCCGGGGCGATCCGAAATATCTGAGGGACCATTCGGAGAATCAGAAGGTCCGTGAGTTTCTCATGCGCGGGAGATCGGGAGAAACGGCCTGATGATCGCAGTTATCATTCTGGATGGAAATTATGGTGAAAATTGCACAGGAAAGATGAAGGTGGACCATGAGTAAGAGAGCCAGCCCGAGGGTTATCGGGGTTTTCGTCGTCGGAGCCATCCTGCTTATCGTTGTTGCTCTTTTGATATTCAGCAGTGGCGGGTTTCTGGAGAACAGACCGAAGTTCGTATGTTTTTTCAACGGGTCGGTGAAAGGTCTGCATGTAGGCGCCCCGGTCAACTTCCGTGGGGTAAGGATCGGTTCTGTCCTGGACATCACACTCCAGATCGATGCCCAGCAGTTGACCGCCAGGATTCCGGTGATCATCGAGATTGAACCGGAAAAACTCACGGTGATCCAGGGCATCAGGAAGGTAGCTCCTGACCCCATTGACGAGTTGGTTAAAAATGGATTAAGGGCCCAGCTCGACATGCAGAGCATTGTCACGGGACAGCTTGTCGTGAATCTCGACCTGATGCCCGAAAAGACGGCACGACTGATTGGCACAGACATGGGAGTTCCGGAGATCCCAACAGTCCCGGCGCCCTTTCAGGAAATTGTCCAAAAACTGGAGAGGATGCCCCTGGATAAGATTGCAGGCAGAATAAGTAGTTCTCTGGCGGGGATAGACAGGGTGGTCAACGCTCCGGAACTCATGGACAGCATACGGGAAATAAAGGGGATCCTCATCAAAGTCGACAAGCTGGTCAAGGAAGTGGATGCCGGGATTGTTCCTGCCATGGATGCCACGGGCAAGACAATGAAGGACGCTGGTATTCTCGTCCGGAACGTCAATGACCAGGTCAAGCCGCTGGCCGGAGAGGTCACTGCCCTGACCCGATCCATAGATAAGCTTGTGGAGGAGGTTGACGCTCAGATCAGTCCCCTGATGAAAAGTGCCCGGAGCGCCGTCGAGTCGGCCCATGGCACGCTGAACCAGGCAACGTCCACCCTGACCAGCATACAGGACACCACAAACGGCAAGACCGAACTGGCTTTTGAGCTGTCCAGGGTGCTTGATGAGCTGTCCAGGGCGACCAGGTCACTCAGGGTTCTGACGGATTCCATAGCGCAAAGGCCCGACGAGTTTTTACACGGCAGGGGCAAGAGGAGAGGCGAATGATGAGGACCCGTCGTTATGTGATTCCCGCACTGTTCCTTTCCCTTCTGGTTATGAGCGGATGCTTGAGCCTGGGTAAGGGTACGGTTACATCCACGAAGATGTATGTTCTAAGAGCCTTGGATACCGCTGAGAAACAGAATGTCTCTGAGGAGTTGGGTGACGCGATCATCGGTGTCGGGCCGGTCAGGCTGGCGGCCTATCTCAACCGACCGCAGATCATTACCCGGGTGGATGATAACCAGGTCCGGTTGGCTGAGTTCGACTGGTGGGCCGAGCCGCTGGAAGACGGCATTCCCAAGGCGCTGACTGAGAATGTATCGATCCTCCTGGGATCGGCTAAGGTCATCGCCGCCCCGTGGGGGGGGGATCTGAAAATAAGGTATCGGGTGCCTGTGAACGTAATCCGGTTCGACGCCCGGTTTGACGGGGACGCGGTCCTTACCGTGCAGTGGGATGTGATCGATGGACAAGATGTGTCCCTGCTGACACGGATGTCCACCTATCGGGTCCACGTCGCTGAACATAGTTACGATGCCGTTGTGGCCGCCGAGAACAGGATTCTGGAGGATTTCAGCCGGGACGTGGCGAAGGCGATTCGAGGTTTGATGACCCGGTAAGCTCCAACCCTGATGACGACGAGGCCTTCCAGATTCTCGTCGGGAAAATCATGTTTTTATTTAGCCAATCCCATACTGCTCCTGCACAAAGGGAAGGAGACCGGCCCTTTCCAGGTTTTCCAGCGGTGCCAGGAAGGTAACCTGAACTACTCCCGGTAGACGGCCGATTTCAATAGCGCCGGTAATTGTGGCCCGGTTCATCACTTCCGGAACGCTCATCCCAAGGAGATCGCCCGCTCGCTGCATCCCGTTTTCCGTAGCCTTGTTCAGATCAGCCCCTGTTCCAATTACAGAGATAGGAGCGGATTTCTCCAGCCTGGGAATACCCCATTTCTTCGCCAGTTTTTCGGCTTTTGCCTTCTCCCTGGAGCTGACAGGTCTGGCCAGATAGGGGAGATCTTCGACAAGTGGGAAAAGTACCGGTCCCTGAAGCTCCCGTCCCTTAACGACATCAACCTGCACCGTAACGATCCCGGCCACATCCATAGTGTGCCCGGCAACTTCTCCGTCCCCCTGGAGCGCGTGCATGTCGCCCAGATATACACCTGCACCAGGCACTTTCACAGGAGCCAGCAGTATCGTCCCCGGCCGGACCGCGTCGATATCCATGTGTCCGTCGGTGCGCAGTTCGAGCTGCTCCTCGGTAAGGGCGTACTCATGAGGCGCACCAATGAGAAAAACCCCGAAGTCGCCGGCGTTATGGGAATCCGGCATTTTCACGGCCGGGGTTGTTCCCAGCTGACCCATGAACGGCCTGGTCCGGGACACGGCTCCGATGATATCGTGAGGAGCAAAAAGCAGAGTCGAATGCTGTTTGCAGTTTTCCGAAAGCTGGGCATATTTCCTGGAATCGTGGGCAATCCGCTCTGCTGTTTTCTTATCAACGGTCACCCCGATAGACCTCTCATCGTCAAAAACGACGGTGTAGCCATTCTCGACCTGGAAAGCTGTTATCACCGCACCGCAACCGGCACAGCGAATTGCATTCTGGCCGATCCCTTCCACCGTGGTTTCGGGATGCAGGGCACCGCATTGGGGACATTTTTTGGCCACATAGGGATCACCCAGGAAATGTCCATCAATCATACGGTCATGGCCAGAGGCAGTGGCGGTGGATGCGATTTTTATACCCTTGATCCTGATGGCGACGGCATCCCCAGGTTCCGCGTTCTCCACATAAACCGGCTGAGTCACCTCATGGCCGCCCCGCAAACTTGGGGTTATCATCGGCCCCCAACAGCCGGGCATTGTATTTGCCTCAATGGTGCCGCCATCCTTTACCGGGCCGAGCATCGGCTCATCTGGGTCCAGAATGCCGTTTGTGTAGGTTGAAACGACGACCTTTTCATTGCTGCCTGCCATTTTCCTGCCTCCTGTCCTGTCTCAAATGATCCTTAACGGGCAAATGGGGGTCGAGACAAACCCCGGTTCCCTCTGTGATCGTTTTCCAGGGCATTCAAAAAAACCGGTTGTGGACCCCTCAGGTGGGGTAGCTCCTCGAAGTATAGCAGACTCGATAAGAAAGGGTGTGTGAAAACGGATCTTCATAGCGGGAGGCACGAATTCCGTCGGGCGAACTCAGAGGTTGACAAAACATCTATTTTTTATTATATGAGCATATATTCAAATAACTGTATTTTCGGGGGTTGCCATGGATAATGACAGGGAAGATCGCTGCGATGCCAGAATCATCCACGAGGAACGGGTCGAAAAGGCGAAAAAAACTGCTCTGGATTCGAACGAGGTGAAGCTTCTGGCACGATTCTTCAAGGCGTTCGGGGACCCGACGCGGCTCAGGATCCTTCTCGCACTCGAATCCGGCGAAATGTGCGTTTGCGACATTGCCGCCGCCTTGGGCATCACTGAATCGGCGATCAGCCACCAGTTGCGCCACCTGCGGCAGCTGAACCTGGCAGCCAACCGCAGGGAAGGCACAGTTCTGTACTACCGCCTTAACGATGAGCATATAGAGGACGTGCTCCAACTGGCGCTGGAACACGTTCACGAATAAGGGCGGGGTTTTACCACTCGAATGGGAGACGATAAAACATGTCGGCAATACTGCATGGTTTTTTGGCGGTTCTTACTGCGACCTGGGATATCCTCATGGCATCAGGCATTTACGTCCTGTTCGGCATCCTGGTTGCCGGGTTGCTGAAGATGTTTCTGTCACCAGAGACCGTGGCCAGGCAGCTGGGAAGCGGACGGTTTATTCCCGTTGTCAAGGCCGCGTTCTTCGGCATACCCATCCCTCTTTGCTCCTGCGGCGTTCTGCCGGCTGCTGTGTCCCTGAGAAAGCAAGGGGCCAACAGAGGCGCCACGGTGGCCTTCCTTATCTCAACGCCGGAGTCGGGAGTGGATTCCATTTCCATCACCTATGCCCTGCTTGATCCCATCATGACCGTAGCAAGGCCCCTGGTGGCCTTCGTTACGGCTTTCATTGCGGGGATCAGCGAAAACTTTCTGGCCCCTCCGGATGATTTCACCGAGGAGAAGGCCGATGCCGCATGTCCGGTGGACGGCTGCTGTGACGGCAAAGATTGCCCCCCCGAGCTCCACAGTCATCACCATTCTTTTTTCGAAAAGGTTCTGATAGGGATGCGTTATTCCTTCAGTGAACTCTGGGGCGATCTGGCCGGCTGGTTCTTCGTAGGACTTCTCCTCGCCGGAATCATTACCGCAGCCGTTCCGGAGGACCTCTTTTCATCGTATCTGGGCGGCGGCCTGCCGGCCATGCTGATCATGCTCGTGATAGGCATCCCTCTATACATCTGCGCCACGGCTTCGACGCCCATCGCGGCCGCGATGATACTCAAGGGAGTAAGCCCGGGCGCGGCGCTGGTTTTTCTCCTGGTCGGCCCGGCGACAAACCTGGCCTCCCTTTCCGTTCTCGTGGGGTTCCTCGGAAAAAGGGCGACAGCCCTTTATCTGGCTGTAATCGCTTTCGTTAGCGTTCTGGGAGGCCTGGTCCTGGACCGGATTTATTCTCTGGCAGGGATATCCCCGCAGGCTGTAATAGGGCAGGCAGGGGAGGTGATTCCTGGTTGGCTCCAGCTCGCCGGCGCCGTTGCCCTCCTTATATTATCCATCCGGCCGCTGGGGAAAATGGTTAAGGGTTGGATCCGGAAGATTGGAATCACCGGGCAAAGGCCGAAGCCTTCCGACAGCGCTTGTTCAGACGGTTGCGACAGGTAAGGGCGCAGGAATATCGGCTTCACATCCAGGAAACCATTTCAAGGTAGAAACAATCTACGATTCATATCCGCCTGGTTACACCTGCACAATTCATGGCCATGTCCCACATCGTTTTCCTTGTGTCATACTTAAAGCACGGTGATCGCCTGTGGAGGGCCTGGAAAGTGTGAGAGGTGACGAAACGATCGCCTGGGCTGAAGGGTGAAAATTCAGGAGGTAATTGGTCGTGCCGAAACAACGTCAGATCGTGGAAGAACTGCTCGCCATTGCGGGTGTGGCCATTGACGGCCCGAACCCGTGGGATATCCAGGTCAGGAACGACAGGCTGTACGCGCGGCTGCTCCGTGAGAAACACCTGGGCCTCGGGGAGGCCTACATGGACGGCTGGTGGGACTGCGAAAGATTGGACGAGTTTTTTTCAAGGATACTGAAGGCACGTCTTACCAGCCATGTTAGGGGAGGGTTGAAGTATCTTCTGCCCGTGATGGCGGCGCGTCTGTTCAACCACCAGTCCGGAAGGCGCGCCGGAATGGTCGCAAATCGGCACTACGACACCGGCAACGACCTGTTCCTGTCCTTCCTGGATCCCTACAACCAGTACAGCTGCGCCCTCTTCAACGGTACGGAGGACCTTCACCGTGCACAGCTGGCAAAGATGGATCTCATCTGCCGCAAGGTGAACCTCAGTCCTGAGGACCACGTTCTGGATATCGGCTGTGGTTGGGGAGGATTGGCAAAGTATGCCGCCGAGCATATCGGTTGTCGCGTGACGGCCGTGAATATTTCGAATGAGCAGATGCAATACGCCCGAACGTTCTGCGAAGGTCTGCCTGTCCAGTTCCTCGACTGTGATTACCGGAAGATCAGGGGCGATTTCGATAAAGTCGTCTCCGTCGGCATGTTCGAGCATGTCGGGTATAAGAACTACCGCACCTTCATGGAAACGGTCCATCGCTGCATGAGGGATGACGGTATTTTTCTGCTGCATACCATCGGAGACAACGAGTCCGGCGTGAACTGTGATCCCTGGACCGACAAATATATCTTTCCCAACGGGATGCTTCCCAGCCTTGCCCAGATAGGGAGGGCGGTAGAGGGTCTGTTCGTCATCGAAGATGTGCATAACCTGGCTCCCCATTACGACAGGACCCTCATGGCCTGGAACGAAAATTTCCAGCGTGCCTGGCCCAGGCTGAAGGAGCTGTACGATGATAGATTCAAGCGGATGTGGGAGTATTTTCTGCTTTCTTTCGCCGGGGCCTTCCGGGCGCGAAGCAACCAGGTGTGGCAGATCGTTCTGACGAAGTACGGGAGGCCGCAGCCGGCATGCAGAGTGTGAGCGCAAAGCTCGCGAAGAAGGGCTTCGGGTTACGGCCGTAAGGCGCGTTTGTCGCTGCGAGGCCGTTTTATTTTTCTTTTCCAGGATGGATCTGAGTGCCGGTATGAAGTCATGCCGGGGAGGACGTTTTCGGCTTGACAATATCCGTTTATCCGGATATGAGAATCGAATGCGTAAAACGGCTTCTCTTTTCAAGGCTCTTTCCGATGAGACCCGTCTCAGGATCATGGCGCTCCTCACGTGTGGTGAGCTGTGCGTCTGTGACCTCATTGAGGTCATGGAGCTGCCTCAATCCACCGTATCCCGTCATCTGGCCACTTTGCGGCAGGCTGGGCTGGTTGCGGACCGCCGGCAGGGCGTCTGGATCTACTACCGGCTCGGCGAAAGTTCGGAGCCGGTAGGAAGAGAATTGCTGGACATCCTTTCTGGCGGCCTCGGACACCTGGAGCAGATTCAGGCCGACCGGAAAATACTCGATGCGCTGATGTCACGAAAGGAGTCTGATAAATGTCAGTAATAATGAAAGTGTATCAATGCATCAGGTCCTTCCGGCAGGCATCTAACGGCCATGTTCGATAAACGGAATTATATAATACAACTTTAAAGGGGAGCCTTTGGAAATGACCAAAGTAAAAGGACAGTTGAGTTTTCTCGATCGTTACCTGACATTGTGGATTTTCCTGGCCATGGGGGTGGGCGTGCTTACCGGCTACATTGCGCCCGGGGTTAAGCAGTTAATCTACTCCTTCCAGGTGGGGACTACTAATATTCCCCTGGCCATCGGGCTTATTCTCATGATGTACCCGCCGCTGGCCAAGGTTCGGTATGAGAAACTTCACGAAGTGTTCCGAGACGGCAAAGTGCTGGCGTTATCCCTGATCCAGAACTGGGTGGTTGGTCCCATCCTTATGTTCGGGCTTGCCATAACATTCCTGTCCGGCCACCAAGAGTACATGGTAGGCCTGATCCTCATTGGTCTGGCCCGATGCATCGCCATGGTCATCGTCTGGAACGACCTGGCCGCCGGCGACCGCGAATATTGCGCCGGTCTGGTGGCCTTTAACTCCATATTCCAGGTGATCTTCTTTTCCTTTTACGCCTGGCTCTTCATCACAGTACTTCCCGGGTGGTTCGGGCTAAAAGGCCTTGCCGTGGATATCTCCATGGGCCAGATCGCCAAATCGGTTTTTATCTACCTCGGTGTTCCGTTCATCGGCGGAATCCTGACACGGATCGTCGGAATGCGCCTGAAAGGGGAGGAGTGGTACCAAGAAAAACTGCTGCCCAAACTGAGCCCTCTGACCCTCATCTTCCTTCTCTTTACCATTGTGGTCATGTTCTCCCTGAAGGGAGATGTTATTATTCATCTTCCTTTGGATGTCCTGCGCATCGCCGTTCCGCTCACCATTTACTTCATGATAATGTTTTTCGTGTCGTTTTTCATGTCCTACAGGGCGGGCGCCACTTATGAACAATCGGTCACTCTCAGTTTCACCGCCGCCTCCAACAACTTTGAACTTGCCATCGCTGTGGCTGTCGCCGTATTCGGCATCGACTCGGGAGAGGCGTTTGCGGCAGTGATCGGGCCCCTGGTGGAAGTTCCGGTTCTGATAAGTCTGGTGAACGTGGCATTGTGGATCAAGGGCAGATATTTCCCGTTCCAGAGGGCCACTCCCACCGGGGTCTGCCATGTAAGCTGTGAACCATAGTTTGTATTTCAGGGCCGTTAAAGTTATGACCCAAAAGCCAAAGATCCCTATCCAACGGCAACTGCGAACAGCCCCACATTACCCCCCAGGTAGGAACTTTCCCCGACAATTTCGGCGTCCCGTTCTTCAAGCCATGTCCTGAGGCCGCCCCCGTCCCTGAACAGGGCAGAGTTGATGTAATGGGGCGGATCGATCTTAAGGGCCCCCTTTTCCACCCACTCGATGGCGGCGGCTATCAGGCGGCAGTATAAGGACCTTCCGGGGGTTGTAAAATCCAGCACTACCAGGAGACCGCCGGGCCTCACCACCCTGGTCATTTCAGCCCAGACCTGCTCCCTGTCGGCGGCGGAAATTTCGTGAAGGGCCAGGCTGATCGCAGCGGCATCGAAGGCTTTGTTGAAAGGCATCCATCCAGCGTTGGCGATAAGGAAGGCGCAGTTCCCCTGTTCCCGTTTGGCGGCCGCGTGACGCAGCATGCTGGGCGAAAGATCCAGCCCCACTGCGGCAAACCCGCCCCGGGCCAGTCGGCAGGCGGTGTATCCGGTTCCGCAGGCGACGTCCAGGACCCGTGACAGGTTCCGGTCACGCAGGATCTTTTCCACGTCCCGTCCTGCGCGGGGGAGCAGGTACCTGTGCATCCAGTCAAGAAGTATAAGGCCCCGGCCGAAATGCCGGTAGGGGTCTTTCCCCGTGTGGGTGCCCTCATGTGTTGAATTCATCATAATCTCCGGACTGTCAGGGGAGGCGCGCCATGTCGAATGGGTCCGGCACGCTGACGTTGTTTTTTTGGGCCATCCGGTTAATGAGTACCTGGATTAATACCGAAAAGGGAAAAGCCTTTAACACAGGGTTCACGGGGTTAACGGAGTTACACCCGTCTTCGTCTTCCAGACTTCGCCGTGGCAGGCAGGGTTAAATCAAAAGCCATAACGGGTTAAAGCTTCAAGTCATGGCTTTTTTATACTCTTTCCGATGAATCCACGATGCCTTTTCGTTTTCCGTGGAGCAAAAAGTTCCGGGTTGGACTTTTTGCGACTCTATCTTTATTGAATGTTATAATCAGTTTTCAAGAAGCTGTTTTTACTGATTATTTTGCTGTCAATAGACCAGGCTTCAGTCGCGGAACAAAGGCCGGCACATTTTTTTTGTAATCGAAATATTCCGGCCCGTGGACTTTTTCGACGTCGCGTTCTTCTCTCATGGCGAGCCTGTAATACATCACTACAAGAAAGGGGAACAGGAACAGGGTAATCAGGGTCGGCCATTGGATTAAAAAACCTATGGACATAAGGATGATCCCGCTGTATTGGGGATGGCGCATTTTTGAATAAATCCCCGTTGTTACGAATTTTCCGTCCGAATGATAGATCTGGCTCCACCCTCTGGTGATCCAGATCAGGCCGAAAACGATGACAATGTTACTCACGATCATCACTAATGCCCAGCCGTAAATTATGTCGATTCCCAAAAAGGTGAGGAGATAAGCGGACAGGTGACCATATGAATGCGTCAATGGGATCTTGAGTCCGAACTGTGTTGATAATAAATAGATAGTAAGCGGAAAACCGTACATTTCGGCGAAAAGAGCGATGATGAAGGCGTACAACATGCCGCCGCTGCGTTTTTCGAATCTGGTTTTTAAAGGGATGTACCTGGTTATAAAGAAAAGGGCTACAATAATCATCCCCACAACCAGGTGCCAGTTTCCATATGCGTAGCTCTGGCTCATATCCTGTGCCCCCTGCTATTCGACATATGTTCCGCCCTGTGAATCATGGGTCTTTCTGTCCGGTGAATGCGCCTTCGGGGGAGAGGGTGTTATTTTCTGCCACGAGATGTGTTCATACAGGCTGGACCACATCAGACCGAAGGTGAAAGCAAAAAGGTATTCTTCTATCGGGATTCCCAAGGTTATGATCCCCGAAAGGGCATCAAGTGTCCAGTATTTTTCGACATAACCCGGAAAGGCCAGGTCCAGAAGCTGGAAAAACAGGAAATAGAGAACCAGGAAGACCCCCCCGCCCACCCATATCTTGCCCTTGAGGTCCGGTCGGCACCACAGAGACGCCATCGTTCCTATTATCATGGCCAGAATGCCGGGGTAGATAGCGTTCCAGGAGGTGGTCAGCATCAGCGGAACGAAGACGATGATCGGGCTTGCCAATGCGAGCAGGTGAAACCGGTGGCGAGAATCGTGCTTTTCGTCCTCGTGCATCGGGACGTGCTGCGCGGGCACGACCATCTCATAGAGAACCGTTGCAATACCGCCTATCGAAAAGCAGAAAATAAGGCTCTCGATATCGAACCCGGTTCTCTGGGCCAGGCCGAACAGTGTAGGGGGGTTCCAGTATGCCGGTACGAACAGCGGCTCGGTGAGCCCCAGCGGGGCTGTGAACAGACTCATCCGCAGCATCTGTTTTCTCGTTGAAGGCCTCGTAAAATATACGACGCCCCAGAAGGAAAGGAAACCCAGCGACCAGATAAGCCACGCGTATTTCTCCATTATCAGGACCCCATCAAAGCGAAAAAATGTATCATGATATTATGGTAAGAGTCTTTAAAATACACTGATTCGCCTGTATATTCTACAATCCATGTAAACCATGATAAAGTATCAACCACCCATGGGGGTCCGTGGAATATGTTGGTCCGATAAAACGTTTGAGCTGATTTGGAGGGAGTCTGATGAAACCATCCAGGGGCATTGTCCTTGTTACAGGTTCCAACGGTTCAATCGGCGATGCCGTTATGCGTCGGTTTACCGGTAAATTCGAACATGTCATCGGTTTCGACCGCCAGGCTCTCGATCCTCCTCCTCCGGATTGCGTGTACATTCCAGTCGAGATGACGTCAGATAAAAGCGTGCTGGATGGCCTCCGCATCGTCCGTGAACACCACGGGGAGCATATTGTATCGGTGATCCATCTTGCGGCATACTATGATTTTCTGGGTAAGCCAAGCCCAAAGTATGAAGATATCACGGTGAGGGGCACCGAACGCCTTCTGCGCGGACTCAAAGAGGTGGGGCTCAAGGTTGAGCAATTCGTGTTTTCCAGCACCATGCTGGTTCACAAACCCTCGGAACCGGGTTTGTTCATAACAGAAGACTGGCCCTTTGGGCCGACCTGGGCCTACCCGGAGTCCAAAGTGCAGACCGAGCATCTCCTCCTGGCGGAACATGGCGACATTCCCGTTGTATTACTCCGTATCTCCGGTGTTTATGATGATCTCTGTAATTCAATACCGCTGGCGCATCAGATCCAGCGCATCTATGAACAGCAGATCGCCGGCCATCTGTACTCCGGGGAGGTCGCGCACGGTCAGGCTTTCATGCACAAGGATGATCTGGTGGATGCCATTGAGAGTATTGTTGAAAGACGGTCCCAGTTGCCGCCGGAGTTGCCGCTTCTGCTAGGCGAACCCGAGACCCTGAGCTATGACGAACTGCAGCACACCATCGCCCGGCTTCTCCATGGACATTCGTGGGAAACGCAGGAGGTTCCCGCACCGCTGGCGAAAGCCGGGGCCTGGTTGGAGAACCAGATTCCCGGTCAGAAGCCTTTCATCAAGCCATGGATGATCGATCGGGCCAATGACCATTATGCCCTCGACATCACTCGTGCGCGGACCCTGCTCGATTGGGAACCGAAGCGATCATTGCGCGAAACGTTGCCGAAGATCATTGCCGCCCTGAAGAAAGATCCGTTGGGCTGGTATCGACAGAACAAACTCGACCCCCCGTCGGGCCTTCAGTAAAGGGAGCGTTGATCATGATCGCTGAACACGAACATGCTAAAGGACACGGCAGCCATGATATGAATCATGGGGACGACCACGAGAGCATGATAAAAATGACGCTGGACATGCGTCGCCAGTGGTTGTGGACCAACTTCACCATCGTGGGTTTCGGATTCTGGCTTATTACCAGCCCGTTTACCTTCGGCTATGCGAAGCCTGCGATGATCTGGGGTGATGTAGCCAGTGGCGCGTTGCTCGTGTTGTTTGCGCTTGCGGCAGTATCGCCCCGGTTTGATTTCTGGGGGCGCTGGAGCATCGCCCTGGTGGGGATATGGCTTCAGTTCGCACCCCTCGTGTTCTGGACCACAAGCCCGGCCGCGTTTGTGAATGACACCTTGATCGGCACGCTTGTCATTGGGTTGTCAATTCTCGTGCCCTCAATGCCCGGTATGGCGCATCATATGGAGATGGCCAAATCAGGCCCGGAAATTCCGCCGGGCTGGAGCTACAATCCATCAACCTGGCATCAGCGTGCGCCGATGATCATCATCGCGTTTGCCGGCTGGTTGATCTCCCGTTATCTCGCGGCATTCCAGCTTGGTTTTATCCCCACGATCTGGGAACCGTTTTTTGGACATGGCACTGTGAACGTGTTGACTTCAAACGTGTCGCGGAAGTTTCCTGTCTCCGATGCCGGACTTGGCGCGGCGGCCTATACCCTGGAGATGCTCATGGCCTGGATGGGCGGCAAGACACGCTGGCGCTCCATGCCGTGGATGGTGACCGGTTTTTTCATCCTCGTCGTGCCGCTCGGCGTCACGAGCATCGTGCTGGTGATCCTGCAGCCGGTTGTTGTGGGCTCCTGGTGTACATTATGTCTGATGACCGCTTTGCTCATGCTCCTGATGATACCGTTCACCGTGGATGAGCTGGTCGCGATGGGACAGTTCCTTAAGCAGAGCGTGCGTGACGGAAATTCTATGTGGCGGGCATTCTGGATCGGGGGAACGCTGAACGTGGAGAATGTGGACGAAAGAACGCCATTGTACGGAGCCCCCGTTAAAGAGTACTTTCCCTCCATGTCCTGGGGGGTCACGCTGCCATGGACACTGCTGCTCAGCGTTGCCTTCGGCCTGTGGCTCATGCTTTCGCCCGTGATACTTGGCACGATGGGCAGGGCGGCGGCCGACAACAATATCTTTGGCGCGCTCATTGTAACCGTCGCCGTGATTGCCATGGCCGAAGTTTTCAGGGCCGGCCGTTTTCTCAACGTTTTATTCAGCGCGTGGATAATCGCTTCGCCCTGGCTGCTTGCAGGGGCCGGCGCCGGCACAAGAGTGAACAATGCAATCGTTGGCGTTCTGCTGATCTTGCTGTGCATTCCTCGCGGTACTATCAAGGAACAATATGGGACGTGGGACCGGCTGATCGTCTGATCAAGTTCTCTCCCGGGATTCCGATAACTGGTTTTCGACCCGGTTAAGTTGAGCTGTCGGAGATTCATGCATGGTAATCCTCCACTGGTTTCTCTCATGAACCAGGTCCTGTTCACTCCCTCACAATTTGGAGAGAGTGAACAGGTTGTTCCAGCCGGCAGCCCGAAGGACCTGATCCATTGACTGGTCATAGGTTGATGTTAAGTCTATTCTCCCTGCTCTTGACGTAAAAGAGGGTCAGGTCCGTAAATCGCCGATCCGGTGGGCATGACTCGCTCGGCCCCGAGGTCATATTTCAGGAAGTTGCCGGCGCACCTGGAGGAGCAGAACTGTTCCCGGGGAAAATCACCGTCGATAAACCTGGGCACTCCATCACGAAAATCCTCTCTGCAAAAGGAGCAAAAGCCCAAGAGAACAATAGTATCGGAACTGTAATATCTCATTTTAATCACCTTTTTATAATTCACAGAGGACAGATGATCGGCAACCGACAGATTGGCCGTTCACCAGTGGGCGGGGAAGGCACGTGTTCATGTCATGAAGCTCCCCGATTGTGAGACTAAATCTTCTGCAGGGCTAATACTCGGGAGGTCTTTCGAATACGAAAAGGAGTTCAGACTTTAAGGTAGGGGTAAAATACAAAATGGAAGAGGCGAGCAGTAAAACCGTCAGGAGAAAAGGAATAATGAGAATAACGGCGCATATGGTGGTTGCGCATAGAGTAACACCGGCCGCATGGCAGGTCATTTCCGAATCGACCGGTATTATTCCGTGAAATCCGGCAAGTAAAAAAACAGCGATAATTACCCCTGCCAGCAGGATAGATAAAAGGGGTCGCTGCTGCAATTTCGCCGTCCGGCCTCTCATCCAGGTTATTCTCCTAAACGTCAATCAGTCTATCGCGGATCCGGCTCCGGTGCGACCCTTTCAGCTTAAATGAACCTGCCGATCAGATTCCCAACGTTCCTTGTCCATATTGATCTTGCGTAATAACTCCTCGATGGAGGATTTTAGAAATTGCCGGCCCCTGCGTAGTTTTTTTTCTTCGACCGCGCATGTAAATGTACATGGACGAAACTGTCAAGCCTGCCAGAGCTCCAAAAAGCGACCAAAGGTCAGTACCTTTGAGAAACCACCCCACTGCCGCTCCGGCGACCATAAGTGTCGACGGGAACAGGTATGCCAGGAGGGTTGCTTTGAGCAGAGCCTCAGGCGAGAGCGTGATGACCACTTTTTCTCCTCGCTTGGCTCCCATCGGGTTTGCAACCTCGATCTCCCTGAGGTGCTCCGAGGTGGAATGGCACATGCTTTTGGCTGCGCAGTTCCCGCATGCCTCCGACCGGACCAGGGCTACCTTCGCACGGCCCGGGGAAACCGACACCACTATCCCCGTTTCTTCCAGCATGGCTCAGTTCCTTTTTGAAAATGGTGAATTAAAGCCCACCTATAACATTTTTCAATTTTTGGGATACCTCTCCTGCGACAGGCGCAATATCCGGGTTCTGGACCGACTTCATGGCTACCTCAGGATTGATTGCGGATACTATGGTCGTCCCGTCTTTACCCTCCTGGACAACCACGTTGCAGGGCAGCATCAAGCCAATCTGCTCTTCATTCTTGAGAGTCTGGAAAGCCAGAGAGGGGTTGCACGCACCAAGGATGACGTATTTCCTGAAGTCGACATCGAGCTTTTTATTAAGCGTCGCCTTGACATCGATCTCGGTTAGAATTCCGAAACCCTCCCCGGACAGCGCTTCTGTGACTTTCCTTTTGGCCTCTTCATAGGGAAGATCCAGGACCGTTTTAAAGAAGTATTTCTCCTCAATCATTTTGCACCTCCACCGTTGCTTCTCATTGTTAAAGATAACCCGATTCAACAGGAGCCTTGCCGCTCCGGATCATGACCCGTACCTTGAAGCTGTCCGCCGTATTGGTGATCTTTCCGGCTTTCAGGTGCAGGTTGTCATATACTACCATACCATACCTATACCCATTCCGCCGCCCATGCCCATGGCCAGGGAAAGGCCGTACCCTCCGAAAATTAATGCCAGCCCCAAAATCCCGGCCAGGAGCCATTTCCATCCATTGTCCTTGATCTCTACAGATCTTGCCCTCATTTTTTCCTCCTCAGTCGACACTTATGCTTTCCAGACATTTGGCTTCTCCCTGAGGTAAGCATAGATCGTGCCATAACTTTACAAAAATGGTATAGAACAGCAACTCCTTGATCTTGCAAATAATATGAGTTTATCAATTTTTACGGGAATGGTTGGAGTGTTCCGTTTTTACACAGTCATCCATCAGGGATATGTTTCTTTTTTGCACACATGGCGTAAAACGTTCGTTCAAAGTAATGCACTCTTATCTTTCATTAACAGGTTCATCATTGACAGGAACAGAGGGATGATGACGCCCGTTCGTTGATTGAACAGTCAACGTGTCGTTCATGCTTCCCGGTCGATAGCCCTCAAGATCTACCGTGACGTAAGTAAACCCGAGCTTGCGAAAACGCCCAATGAGGTCCTCCCGTTTCAGAAGGATCTCGATGTCCTTATGTTCCACTTCGATGCGGGCAAGGGGGCCGTGGTGACGGACACGGTATTGGCGGATACCGAGAGATCGAAGGTACTCCTCTGCCAGGGCCACACGGGACAGCTTCTCCTCGGTTATCTCCTCATGGTAGGGGAATCGGCTGGCGAGACAGGCGAAGGCTGGTTTGTTCCAGGTGGGAACTCCGAGTTCCTTCGACAGGGTTCGAACCTCTTCTTTATTCAGGTCGGCCTGGATGAGAGGTGAAAGCACGTCCTTCTCCTCCGCGGCCTTTCGGCCGGGACGGTAGTCAGTAATATCGCTAACTGTAGACCCGTCCGCAACGTATCTGATGCCTTCCTCGTCGGCGATCATGCGCAGGGTGGCAAACAGCTCAGATTTGCAATAATAGCATCGTTCCGGCGGATTGTAGCGAAAGCCAGGGATAGCCAGTTCGGAGGTCTGAACGACCCGGTGGCGAAAGCCGAACCCCCTGGCCATGGATAACGCTTCTTCAGCTTCGTGTTTCGGATAGGTTTCCGACCGGGCTGTGACCGCCAAGGCCCCGTTCCCCAGCTCATCAGCGGCGACCCACATGAGGAAGGTGCTGTCGACCCCTCCGGAATAGGCGACGACGACTGAATCCAGTTTCCTGAGGATCTCCCGCAGGTGGGCCAGTTTGGCATTGGGCACTGTTGCTGTTTTCATGGTTTTTCGGCAGCCTTCCCGTCTGGGGGCCGGCCGCAGAATGTTGGCGTCGGCCTCGTTTACATTGCATCGAGAAATTAGCCCTGCTGGATGTCGATACGCCTTCGATGTGGTCGGGGAACCTGAGAGCGGAGTTCCTGTTAGCATATGTACATCATGTTTGTAAACAATAGTTTTCCCGTTTTCCCTTTAACAATACCACGCATCTCACGGGGTTCCGGCTGGGCAGTGCTTTAAAAACAGAGAGTAAAAAACCCCTTGACATACCATAGGGGGGTATGGTATAGGTAGGGCGCAAGGACAGGATTGATTGTAATTCAATGGAGGGGATTTGATATGCATGAAGCACAGCTCGTTCGACTCAACAGGATAGAGGGCCAGATCAGGGGTATTAGCAAGATGATCCGGGAGGGTCGCTATTGTGTCGATATCCTGACCCAGATCAGATCAGCGTCAAACGCCCTGGCAAGGGTCCAGGAGAACATCTTCAAAGGGCATCTTGAAAGTTGCGTGAGGGATTCTCTCACCGGAGACGATCCCCTGGACAGGGGGGCCAAGGTCGATGAAGTGCTTGAACTCCTTTCAAAGTTCCGGTGACCACTTTATTTCAGGTCGTAAAAAGTCCATTGATGACTTCTTGCGAATTCATCCCCTTATGAATAAGGAGGTAGCGTAATGTCATTCAACACATTATTTTTACTGCTTATCGTTGGCGGAATGGGATACATGATGTTTAAAGGCGGCGGGTGCTGCGGCGGCCACGGCGGCCACGGCAAGCATGATGGCGGCGGTGAGAAGACAGACGATAAGACAGACGATAAGACAGGTGCCGGACCGGAGGACCGCGATTCGGCAAATCAATGAATCTGCACCTGAAATGGAGATAAGCTTATGAAGTCGGAAAATGCGGATGTTAAAAAGGTTGTCGATCCCGTATGTGGCATGGAAGTGGATGTGAGTACAGCGCTTTCGGGGGAAAAGGACAAGAAAACCTGGTACTTTTGCAGCCCTGGATGCAGGGATAAATTCCTGACTCAAGATTCCGGAGCCGGAAGTCCAGAGTCAGGAGTCCACCCTTCGACAAGCTCAGGGCATGTGAGTCCGGAGGAAGAGAACGGTGACCTGGAACATGGAACCCGGGACATGGAACTCGAGACAGACAAGTCAGCCGCGGCCTGTGAAATTCCCATGCCAGGAGATCAGGCCGAGCCGATGACCAAGTCTGTCTCAATGGGCATAATCGGGATGCACTGCGCTTCCTGCGCTATCAATACGGAGAAAGCGATTAAAAAACTGGACGGAGTCCATAGCGCCGGTGTGAACATCGCGTCGGAATCCGCCTCGGTTCAGTATGATCCTGCGAAAATTTCCGTAGCAGATATCGAGAAGGCGGTTACCGATGCCGGTTACACCCCTCACCTGAGGGAGGCGCCCGGTCTGAGCGTCACCATCGGCATCACGGGGATGCACTGCGCGTCTTGCGCGGCGACCATAGAAAAAGCGCTGTCGAAGCTGGATGGCGTGTCGGAAGCAAGCGTTAACTTTGCGGCCGAATCTGTGATGGTCCAATTCAACCCCGACACCGTCTCTCACCAGGATCTTGGAAAGGCCATCGTGGACGCGGGGTATACACCCCACATCAGGGAGGAGCGCACCGGCGGACACCTTAACCTGAAGGTTGTGGGGATGGACAATCCCCACTGCCTGGGCACGGTCCAGGGCGCCCTGAACAGTCTGAAAGGGATCAATTCCAAGGAGCTGTTCATCAACGAGCGAGCCAGGATAGACTTTGATCCTTCCGTCGTCAGCAGGGAAGAGATCCTCCAGACGATACGGGACGCGGGATACACACCTCTGGAGGAGACAGAAGGGACCCTGGACAGGGAAAAGGAGGCGAGGGAAAGGGAGATAAAGACCATCAAGTTCAAGTTCATCTTCTCTGCTATTCTGGGCATACCACTACTTATTCTCACCATGGGACCCCTGGTGGGCATCCCGGTGCCCCACATTCCCGACAGATGGGAAGCCATCCTGCAGTTCCTCCTGGCGACCCCCATCCTTCTGGTCAACTACCAGTTCTACACTCGTGGAATCCTCGCGGTCATAAAGACGAAAATGGCCACCATGGACACCCTGGTAGCTCTTGGCACAGGCGCCGCGTGGCTCTACAGCACAACGGTTATGATAGCCATCTGGTCAGGGAAAAGCGGCTACAGCACGGAAAACTTTTATTTTGAGGTTGCCGGACTCCTCATCGTTTTTATACTATTAGGAAAATGGCTTGAGGCCATCGCCAAGGGGAAGACCTCCGAGGCTATAAAATCACTGATGGGGCTACAGGCCAAAACGGCCCTGGTTGTGAGAGACGGCCGGGAGATGGAGATACCTGTTGAGGAGGTGCGGACGGGAGACGAGGTTCTGGTGAAGCCGGGTCAGAAGATTCCTGTGGACGGAGTCATTGTAGAAGGGTATTCGGCGGTGGATGAGTCAATGCTCACCGGTGAGAGCATGCCGGTGGAAAAATCCACTGGCGACGAGGTTATCGGGGCCACCATCAACAGGACCGGATCATTCAGGTTCAGGGCCACCAAGGTTGGCAAGGATACGGCCCTGGCGCAGATCGTCAAGCTTGTAGAGAAAGCCCAGGGTTCCAAGGCCCCTATCCAGGCCCTGGCCGATCTGATCTCGGCCTGGTTCGTGCCGGTGGTGGTCGGGCTTGCCCTGCTGGCCTTCGCTGTCTGGATGCTGGCCGGCCAAAGCTTTATTTTCGCCCTGACCGTATTCATTGCGGTCCTCATCATCGCCTGCCCGTGTGCCCTGGGGTTGGCAACGCCCACCGCCGTCATGGTGGGCACCGGGTTGGGAGCGAAGAACGGGGTTCTGATCAAGAGCGCCGAGGCGCTTCAGATGGCGCATAAGATAAATACGGTCGTGTTCGACAAGACCGGAACCCTCACAAAAGGCGAACCCGAGTTGACAGACGTTGTAATCTTCGGGGAGTGGGGATCCGACCAGGTGCTGGAACTGGCCGCTTCCGTGGAGAAAAATTCCGAACACCCCCTGGGCGAGGCCATCGTGGATGGCGCCCTGGCAAGGGACCTGGAGTTGACGCCGCCCGAAGACTTTCATTCCATCACCGGGAAGGGCGTGGAGGGCACTGTAAGCGACCGGAAAGTGGCCATCGGGAACCGTACTTACTTTACTGAAATGGGTCTGGACCTGAAAGGCCCTGACGAGGCGATGGTCGAGCTTGAGAACCAGGGCAAAACGGCGATGATCGTCGGAGTGGACGGTAAGATTGCCGGGATTCTGGCCGTGGCCGACACGTTGAAAGAACACTCTTTGGCTGCCGTAAAGGCGCTTCAAAAGATGGGCAAGGAAGTGATCATGATCACAGGCGACAACAGGCGGACAGGGGATGCCATCGCCGCTCAGGTAGGTATAAAAAGGGTGCTCAGCGAGGTGCTTCCCCAGGATAAGGCCGCGGAGGTGAAAAAACTTCAGGACGATGGCCGCAAGGTCGCCATGGTCGGGGACGGCGTCAACGACGCTCCCGCCTTGATCCAGGCCGACATCGGGATCGCCATCGGCAGTGGAACGGATGTGGCAATAGAGTCCGGAGACATCGTCCTCATTAAAGACGACATCCGTGATGTGGTAATGGCTATAGACCTGTCCAGTTTCGCCATGCGCAAGATAAAACAGAATCTATTCTGGGCCTTCGGTTACAACGCCCTGGGTCTCCCGATAGCGGCAGGTGTGCTCTATCCGTTCACTGGATTCCTCCTCAGCCCCATCATCGCCGGGGCGGCCATGGCGTTCAGCTCCGTGTCCGTTGTTTCGAACTCATTGCTGATGCGCAGATACAAGCGCAAAATATGAAATGAAACAACCCGCGCTATGTTCGCATCTACCTGATCAGGGTTGGTTTTACAGGGAAACATTAATAAATCCGCCATATAATCAGGTGAGGAAAAAGTGAGGAGGAAAAAAACATGAAGGCAAAGCTGAATCCCCGGGCGCTTGGTGTGTCGGGCGCTGTCGTTTCCGCGGCGGTAATGCTGCTCCTCGGAATTCTGGGCAACATGGGGATATACGAAGGAGCCGTGGAAATGATGATGAAGTGGCACATGGTATTTTCCCTCAGCCCTCTCGGGATCATCGGGGGTATGGTGGAGGCGGCTGTCATAAGCTTCGTTCTGCTCTACGCACTCGGGGCTGTTTACAACAAGATCCTGTGAGGGAAGCAAAAAACTGTGGACCGCGAGGAGGGGAGTGATCATGAACACGGTGAAAATAATCGGCGCCGGTCCGGCGGGGCTCGTTGCCGCCATCGTTCTTCGTCGTTACGGCATTCCGGTGACGATTTTTGAGAAGTCCCCTGATGTCGGCCACCGGCTGAACGGTGATTTTCAGGGGCTCGAAAACTGGAGTGCGGATGTCGATATCACCGAAACGCTGAAGGATATGGGTATCGAGATAAACTTCCTCTGCGAGCCCTATTTTGGAGGAGTCATCCATTCCCGCGGGATGGAGCCTGTTTCCATAAAGTCTGAAAAGCCCATTTTTTACCTCGTTAAGAGGGGGTCCATGTCCGGTACTCTCGACACAGGTCTGAAGGAACAGGCCCAGGCGCTGGGCACGGAGATACTGTTCGAACACAATACGGATCACCTTGCGGGGCCGGCCATAGTGGGAACCGGCCCGAAGGGGGCCGATGTGATCGCCGTGGGCATCACCTTTGACACATCCATGGAAGACACGGCGATCGTGGTTCTTGATGATGATATTGCTTCCAAAGGTTATGCTTACCTTCTTGTGAATGATGGCTATGGGACCATGGCCACAGTCCTTTACCGCAATTATCGCAGGGGCGAAGAGTTCTTCGAGAATATGATCAGCTTTTTCAATACAACGATGGAAATGGATATCGGAAACGAGAGGAAATTCGGTGGCTTCGGCAATTTCTTCCTGCGGGATACACAGGTCCGAAACGACAAGCTCTACGTCGGGGAATCGGGTGGGTTTCAGGATTGCCTGTGGGGTTTCGGGATGAGGTATTCGGTCATGTCAGGCTACCTCGCCGCCAGGAGCATCATGGAAAAATCCAGCTACGATGTTCTGTGGAAAAATGAGCTTGGGCCCATGCTGGAAGCCTCTCTCATAAACAGGTTTCTGTATGAAAGGTTCGGCCATGCCGGGTACAGGTTCATGGCGAGAAGGCTCGCAAATAACGATCCCAACAGGATACTGAAGCGCCATTACAACCATCTCCCGGTCAAACATCTGCTTTATCCGTTGGCCAGGAGAAATTACGTCAACAGGGTCAAGGACGAGAGCTGCAACCATACGAACTGCACGTGTGTCTGGTGCAGATGCGAACATCCCACCAGAACAGCATGACAGCGTTTGTCTGCAGATTGAGGCAGTTGAAAACCGGACGGGATAAAAGGGGGAGGAAGTGAAAAAGGATCCCATATGCAATATGGATGTCGACGAAAGAACCGCCCTTGCAACGGAATGTGACAAAAACATTTTTTATTTCTGCTCTGAAGGCTGCAGGGATAAGTTTCTCAAAGAAACGACCTGTAATCTTCCACGTTCCTCGTATGACCTCATAATCATCGGAGGCGGTCCAGCCGGGCTTACGTCGGCTGTCTACGCGGATATGCTGAAAATTGATGCCTTCCTGCTGGCCAAGGACCTTGGCGGTCAGGCAATAGACAGCACGAAAGTAGAGAACTACATGGGTTTCAACTTCATTACGGGACCTGAACTGATTGAAAAATTTCAACGCCAGTTGATCCATTCACATTACATAGATCACCTGATCGGCGAAACGGATAAGGTCGAAAATGTCCGGGGTGGTTTCAATGTTACTACATCGGAGTCCAAGGTCTATTTTGCGAGAGTCCTGATCATTTCAACCGGTATGACGAGGAGGAAACTGGATGTACCCGGCGAGGAAGAGTTCCAGAGAAAAGGGCTCTTTTACGGCAACATCCAGGATTTTTCATTTGTGACCGGGGAGGATGTCGCTATCATCGGAGGGGGGAATTCGGCCGTGCAAATTGTTGAGAAAGTGCGGACCATCGTCAAAAAGATACATCTTATCTCCGACCGCAAACTAAGCGCCGATCCGTCGCTTGCCGCTCGTATATGCAGGTTCGACAACCTCAACCTCTACGAAGGCTACAAGGTGGTTGATTTCAAAGGCGGGAATGCATTGTCTGGTTTGACGATCAGAAAAATAGCCGGGAAGGAGACGCTAAACCTGCCGGTCGGCGGCGTATTCATTGCCATCGGCCTGCAGCCTAACTCCCAGCTGGTTTCGGATATTGTCGAACTCAATGAAAACGGGGAGGTCATCATTGCTCCCGACTGCTCAACGTCCTGTCCCGGGCTCTTTGCGGCCGGGGATGTCACCGACGCTTTCGGAAAGAGGATAATCATTGCTTCCGGGGAGGGCGCGAAGGCGGCCATGGCTGCGAGGCAGCATCTTCTTAGCCTCAGGAAAACAGGACATTGAGGGAGGGTTCGGGACATGGAGAAAAATAACATGCAGACACATCCAGTGCAGGGGGAACACAAGGAGCACGCTTCGCACCACGATCACATGGTGGCAGATTACAAGAGACGATTCAAGGTCTGCCTTGCCCTGACGATCCCCGTCCTCGCCCTGTCCCCCATGATCCAGTCGTTTCTCGGGATCGAGGGCCGGATCGTTTTTCCCGGCGACTCCCTGCTCCTGTTTGTGCTGGCCTCAGTGGTTTATTTTTTCGGTGGGTGGCCGTTCCTGAAGGGTCTGTTCACCGAAGCTGCTGCCCGCCGGCCTGGGATGATGACCCTTATCGCCGTAGCTATATCATCGGCGTACGGCTACAGCGCCGCGGTGGTTTTCGACAAAACCGGGACTCTCACTGAAGGTCTTTTCGGGGTCCAGGGGATCATCCCTTCTGAGAACATGACCGAGGATCAGATACTTCGCCTCGCGGCATCGGTGGAAAGCCTGTCAGAGCACCCCATTGCCAAGGGGGTCGTCGCCGAGGCATCCACCCGTGGGATCAAAGTCCCTCCGAACGGTGGTTTTCGTGCTGGAGGGGGATGCCCTTCTGGGCGCCATTGCCCTGGGTGATGTTATAAGGCCCGCATCCGTTGAGGCTGTGGAGCGACTCCATGCCATGGGGATCAAGTGCGTAATGCTTACAGGGGACCATAGCAAGGTGGCAGCCGCCGTTTCCAGGACCCTGGGTCTTGACGAGTACTTTGCGGAAGTTCTTCCGGACCAGAAGGCAGCCACGATCAGGAAGCTAATGGACGATGGCCAGAAAGTTGCCATGATCGGGGATGGCGTCAACGACGCGCCGGCTCTGGCAACGGCCGATCTTGGAATTGCCATCGGTGCAGGCACCGATGTTGCTGTGGAGACGGCCGACGTTGTCCTGGTCCGCAGCGATCCCCGCGACGTGGCGGCTATTTTCGAACTGGCGAGGGCCACATACCGCAAGATGGTTCAGAATCTTGCATGGGCAACGGGCTACAATATCTTCGCTATCCCGCTGGCAGCGGGGGTGCTTGCCGGCAAGGGCATTGTCCTCAGCCCGGCCATGGGTGCCCTCCTCATGTCGCTGAGCACTGTTGTTGTCGCGATCAACGCGCGGACGCTCAAAATGCGGCAAGGATGATCCCGGAGTCACCCTCGGCCGATGCCGTAGATGCGAAGGAGCATATTGACCAGTTGGGGGTGGGGCGGCCCGGGGCCGACGGCGGCCCAGTGGGTACCGTAAAGGCGGAGGGTCAGACTGAGCCCGTACCACGTGCGTAACTTTCTGGTCAGGGAAGGCCTCACTGACACAGGTTGCCGCATCTGTCCTTCAACAGGCAATACAATAGAGATCATGTCCGTCCATTGCAGCGCTTACCTCCCTTTCTGTTTTTTGTTCAAAATCACTTTTACCGCGATGGGGATTACGGTCACGAACCCGAGGAGCAGCACTGTAAGACCGATGCGGGCCTGGTTTCCTGAACCCATCTCGCTGCCGAAATGGGCCAGAAGGAAACTGACAGGGATAATGCCCACGGTGGTGGCGAGCAGGAACCGCCACCAGGTGATCTTCGTAACCCCCGCCGCATAACTGACGATGTCGAAGGATATGAACGGCAGCAGGCGGAACACCACGATCATCCCCATGAGCCCCATCTGGGAACCCAGAAGCCCTACCTTCAGCTTTTCCCCGAACCATCTGTTGAGGAGGTCGCGGCCTGCGAGCCTGGCGATGAGAAAGGCAATGAAGGCGCCGGTAACCGATCCTATGATGACATAGACCGTTCCCCAGATGTGTCCATAGGCAAAACCCGCAGCCAGAGCAATGGGAGCGCTGGGCAGAGGGTTGATCACTACGGCAATTATGAAAAAACCGATTATCAACAGAGGACCCAGGGCTCCCGAACTTTCGATAGCCGCCCGGAGCTTTTCAATATCCCTGAAAAGAGAAAGGGTGCCGGTCCGATGGAGGACAAGATAAACCAGAGAGAAGGCGATTATAAGCAGCGATCCAAACAGTATGTGGCGGTGTATTCGATTCTCAGTAATCGGAACCGTTCCATCCGCCTTTCCGGTATTCTCAATCTGTCGCCCGGTGTTCTCACCTGTCATGAAGGGAATTATATGATGAAGGCACCGGCAAAACAATCGCGGATAATGAAAGGCGGTCTGCTCTTGTAAATCTCCAGCCCGGCTGGGGAAATCCCGGTTTCGAATGGCATTTTGAAAAATAACAGTTATACTTACTGAAATTGAGCGCCGAGGGAAAAGCTTATAATAATACACCCGGCCGGCAGAAAGAGAGGATATGGTTATGATGGGAGGATGGGGTGGTCAGGGCTACGGAATGGGAGGCGGCTGGGGAATAGGAGGCATGATCATGATGATCTTTTTCTGGGCGGTAATAATCGTAGGCGCGGTACTGATCATCCGCTATTTCACGACGGGCCACGGGGGCGTCTCTGCCGGGCAGGGCGCCGGGTCGATAGCTCCTGGTCGGGATCCCCTGGAGATTTTGAGGGAGCGGTATGCGAAGGGCGAGATCGACACCGAGGAGTTCGAACAGAGGAAACGCACCCTGGAGGGAAAAGAATGACCGGCAAAAAATCCCGTCGGACCCTGTGGTGGGGTCTGGGTCTGCTGATCCTGGGAATAGCCGGGATCTGCCTGTACGGCGCCGGAAGCAGGCACATGGCTTCTTTTTCCGGCTGGGGGGCAGGTGGAACCTATGACAAAGGTTCCTACGCTTCCAACGGTGAACGTATCTACTACCTCGGCATCGACGGCGATGGACAGAGGATCCGTTTCCGGAGAGGTCCCCACTGGCTCCGCATGAGGGGGGGGGCCTGCGTCAACTGCCACGGCCCCGAAGGCAAGGGCGGCCTGCCGGTGATGATGGGGACGCACATACCGGGCGACATCCGCTATTCGGCCCTTATTTCAGGAAAACATCACGGTGAGGCAGGGGACGAACAGAAGAGTGAAGAACAGGCCTACACCGACGAGGGCATTAAAAAAGCCATCAGGGAGGGCATCGAACCCTCCGGGGAGTCCCTGGACCGGACCATGCCCAGGTGGGATATCTCGGACAAGGACATGAACGATCTGCTGGAGTATCTCAAGAAGCTGGGCTGATTTTCAATGTCCAAGGGTGATGGACCCTTAAAAAGTCCAACCCGGGACTTTTTGCCAAACACGGACGAACACAAATTAAAGGTTTTCCAGCGCACCGATTAAATCTTCGATAAGGTCCTCTTTCGCCTCCATTCCTATGGAGAGTCGGATCATGGAATCGGTGATCCCTCTTTGCGACCGTTCCTCCGGTGATAGTCCGTGGTGGGTTGTGGTCATCGGCTGGGTGACCAGGCTCTCCGCGCCACCGAGGCTCGGTGCGATGGTAAAAAGTTCAAGGTTGTCCACAAGTCTCGTTGCATCCTCACTGGAACCGGCTACCTCGATTGTAAGCATCCCGCCATATCCCGACATCTGGGAACTTGCGAGTTCATGCTGTGGAAAATCCTCCAGGCCAGGATAAAGGACGCGGTTTATCCCGGGATGTTTCCTCAGCGCCCCGGCTACCGCGAAGGCGGTGCTGTTCTGCCTCTGGACGCGGATGGGCAATGTTCTTAAGCTTCTCGCGAGAAGGGCCGCGGTTTCGGGAGCCATCATCTGGCCCAGGTTCTTCCGCCACGGAGCGATCGGTTCCATGAGTTCCCCGGAACACATTACGACACCGCCGGTGATATCACTGTGTCCCCCCAGGTACTTGGTGGCGCTGTGGACCGCAATGTCCGCACCCAGTTCAATTACCTGCTGGTTGACCGGCGAGGCAAATGTGTTGTCCACCGCCACGATTGCCCCATATGAATGGGACAGTTCCGATATCTCCCGGATGTCGAATATCTCCATGGTGGGGTTCGTGGGAGTTTCGAAAAACACGAGCCCGGGTTTCTTTTTCAGTATATCTTCAAGTTGGCCGATCTCTTCTCCCATGAGCATGTAGGTGTTTATTCCCAGGAGGGGAAGCTGTTCGGTGAGAAGTTCCAGTGTTCCACCGTAGGCGTTTCCCAGGCAGACTATCCCGTTCCGGCCATGGGCGAAAAAGAGAGCCGCCTCAGCAGCCATCCCCGAAGCGAAGACGAGGGCGGCTTCGGTATTTTCCAGGCTTGCCAGTTTCTCTTCGAGGTTCCGGATCGTCGGGTTGAGGCCGTACCGGGTGTATAGATTTCCCTCTTTCCTGCCTTCCACTACGTCGAGAAGGTCGGCTGTGGATTCGAAACCGAAGGTTGTCGTGTTGTAGATCGGGGTGTGAGGGGCGCCTTCTGCGTTTTTTCCCTCCCCGGTGTGGACACATCGGGTTGAAAGGTCGTATTTTTTCTTCATTTTCTGTCCTCCAAAAAAACCTTAAACATGTTTAAGCCGCTCAACGACCTCCAGGATTTCATCCCTTGTCGTCATCCTTCCCAGGCTGAACCTCACCGCACCCAGTCCCGTCTCTTCAGAAATCCCCATAGCCTTTTGGACAGGAGACAGAGCTGTTTCGCTGGCGTGGCAGGCGGATCCGGTTGATGCAGCGACCCCATCCAGGCGATCCAGGATCGCACTTCCCATTTTACCCCTGAAACTTACGTTAAGGGTATTCGGCAAACGCATCTCCGGATGGCCGTTCAGG
>BDTG01000038.1 GCA_002897695.1 bacterium BMS3Abin14 | reverse complement strand
CGACAGGTCCATCGACATGCCACTGATCCGATTTCCCCTGCTGAAGGAAGCCAGCCGGCATTTCCGTTTCTTTCACGACGCCGTTTCCGACCTGGATCATCTGGAGCAATACCAGCAGCGAATGCACACATACGAAAAGAAGGAAGTTGAACACCTCCGTGAGAAGGAAGACCTGTCCAGGCAGTTGGAACAGCAGCTCGATGAGGTCAATAAAGCCCATGGGGTGGTCTCCGGCCTGAACGCGGATCTGGAGGAAAAAAACAGGAGCCTTAACGATGCCATCAACAGGTTGTCGGCGCTAAATCAGATCAGCCGCATGCTGGGATTGGAACACGACCGCCGGGAGATCTATAGGATGCTGGTGGCGCTCCCCAGAGAACTCATGGGCGCCGAGATCGGCCACCTCCTGCTTTACGACAGTGACAAGGACAACCTGGTAATGGAATACTCCCAGGGGTTGAGGGAAAATTCCAGCTCCAAGCGCAGGGTTGAGGTGGGCAACGGGATGGCGGGATGGGTGGCAAAGAGCAGAAAACCCCTGCTCGTAAAGGATTTCTCAGCCCAGGATATTTTCTCCACCACCAGCAGTATCGGCTACAGGAGAAAGACCTCCATATCCGCTCCCATCATGATCAAGGATGATCTCATTGGTGTCCTGACTCTGATCAACAAGGACGACGGCCAGCCTTTTGTGGAGGAGGAATGTACGTTGCTGGCAACCATGACCTCGGAAGCAGCTATGGCCCTCCACAACGTTCTCCTTCTCGAAAAGGTCCAGAAAAGCTACTTCTCGATGGTCCAGTCCCTCATCACCGCCGTTGAGGCCAAGGACGTATACACCAGGGGGCATTCCGAGCGGGTCACGCAGTACAGCCTTCTGATCGCCGAACAGATGAACTTTACGCTGGACCAAATGGAGGTCATCCAGCAGGCCGGGGCTCTACATGATATCGGGAAGATAACAGTGGAACTCGCGATCTTGAACAAACCGGCCGGCCTTACCACGGATGAGTATCGGAAAATCCAGATTCACCCGGATGTGGGCTACCGTATTCTTCAACCTATTGATTTTAATGAAACGGTCAAGCTGGCCGTGCTTCAGCACCATGAGAGGCCCGACGGGAAGGGATATCCCAACGGTTACCTGTCGAACCAGATCCTCATGGAGGCGAGAATCCTGGCCGCAGCGGACGCCTTCGACGCCATGACTACAAAACGGCCCTACCGCGATCCTCTCAGCGTCGAGGCTGCAATGGAGGAGATGGAGAACTGCTCTGGAACCCAGTTCGACCCGGAAGTGGTCGCTGTCCTGAGGAAGATAGTGGATGCCATGTCCTCCAGCGGGGCGATGGCATCAATGTACGCGTAGAGGCTTTAACCCAGCGGGATGGTAAACGTAAACGTGCTTCCCTGACTGAGCTTGCTCTCGACCCATATTTCGCCCCCGTGGGCAACGACGATCCTCCTACATATAGCCAGCCCCAGGCCGGTCCCCTCCTCCTTGCCGGGAGGCCCGACCTGCGCGAATTCCTCGAAGACATGATGCAGGTCGTCCGAGCTGATCCCGATCCCGGTATCGCTCACCGAAATCGCTACAGTTGGGGGTTTTGCGTCAGAGTGGATTTCCGCATGAACAGTGATGGTGCCCCCACCAGGTGTAAACTTGACGGCGTTTCCGATCAGGTTGACAAGTACCTGGACGATTCTGTCCTCATCGAAGACGGCCTTAACTCCCATGTTCCCGTCCGCGATTTCCAACGTCAGATTTTTCTTCTGAAGGAGCGGCACCATCTGCCCGGCTACTTTCTCCACGGGCCGGATGACGGATACAGTCCTCTTTTCGATGGGCATTTTGCCCGCCTCGATCTTCGTTAGATCAAGCATGTCGCTGATCAGGTCGGCCATGCGCCCGCACGACAGCAGGGTCTCGTTTACCACTCCGAGCTGGGTTCCCGACAATTCGCCGGCAAAACCGTCCTTGAGGGAATCCAGGTAGCCTTCCACCACGGCGAGGGGGGTCTTCAATTCGTGGGTGGCGATACCCAGAAAGTTTGACTTCAGCTTGTCCAGTTCCAGGAGCTTCTCATTTGCCGATTTTAAAGTTACGTTTATCTCCACGAGCTCACTGTTTGCCCTGTTGAGAGCATCGGTTCGATCCTGGACCATCCCCTCCAGGTGTTCCTGGTAGCTCTGCACCTCTTCCCTGGATCTTTCAAGGTCGGTTATCATCTTATTGAAGGCGATGGTCAGGGAAGCGACCTCATCCTGCCCCTGCACAACGACAGGCTGAGGCGTCCGCCCCTCCCCAACATCCCTGATACCGTCGGTCAAAGTTTCCAGGGGTTCCGCAAACCTGTTAACGGCCACAATGAGGACCAGAAGGCCGATAATATAGACAATAAAGGCGTTAATGGCGATAAGCCGGGTGATCTTGGAGGTAACGGCCTGAACCTCGGAGACGTCCAGCCCCAGCAGGAGAAACGGTTTTTCAGCACCATTCTTGAGGATGACATGCCTGTATACCTCAAGTACGTTCCCGTACAGGTGAAACCGGTTGCCCTCATCCGACAAGTTATAAAGCTCGCTGAGGGGAAGGGATCCCGAGCCCTGTCCCTGGCCCTTTGAACAGCTCGACGCAATGATGGTTCCCTTTTCATCGAAGAATGTCGCGTAGAGGATGCTGGAGTCGGCGCAGATGCCGTCCATGATAAGTTTTATCCTGGCTGAATCGTTGTAGGAAGCCACGGTGGCGCCGAGATTATTGCCCACAAACTGCGCGACGGAGGAAGCCCTGCGCTGGGCCTCCAGGATAATGAACTTTTTGGCCTGGCTGACAATTGAAAGTCCGGTCAGGAAGATGGCGGACAACAGGATAACGAGGAGGCCTACGATGGCCTTTCTGCGGATACTTGACCTGATCCACTCGATGGGGTTGAACATCGCTACTCCAGGTGTCTTAGCACCTTATCAACCACCTCCACGGCCTTGAAAGGTTTTGTAATGTATTCCACAGCCCCAAGCTTGGTGGCCCTGGTCATATCCTCCCTGCTCTTCCGGGCGGTGAGCATTATCACGGGAATGGCCGCGGTGTCCTCCCTCTCCTGAAGCTTCTCCAGGACCTCGAAACCATCCATCTTGGGCATCATGATGTCCAGGAGAATAAGATCGGGGCGAAGGTCCCTCGCTTTGGCAAGGGCTTCTTCCCCGTTGAAGGCGATCTGAACATTAAGCCCCCGGGAAAGGAAGAGAAACTGAAGCATCTTTGTCAAAGACGCCTTGTCCTCAGCCACAAGGACGGTTTTTCCTATCGTTGGCATCTGTTTCCTCCATGAAGAGCTGCGCGATGAAACCCACGCCGGGTGATTTGCCCGTGCCTGCACAAGCCCCTGCACATTCAGGGGATAAAAGCACCCAAACGCATGATTGTCGTCTTATATCACAAAAGAGCTCACAAGTTAAACAATGATGTCTTCGCAAAGGTCATCAACAATTCTGCTATTTGATTTTGGCCCGCTAATCAGATATCTTTCTGCAATGGAAATGAAAAATACCCTGAAAACGTTTTCGAATCAGAAGACCGCCGGCAGGCTCTCATCCGGCATGACGCTCATGCTGGCCATGGTCCAGACAATCAGGTTCCGTGTTCTCGGACTTGTAACCGTAAGTGTCCTTATCCCCTCGTTCCTGGCAGGAATGCTGGCCGTAAACTACCTGGACAAGATTATCGAGGACCAGGTCTACCAGAATCTCACGGACACGGCTCGCCGCATCTCCCTTGATATCTCCGGTTGGCTTTCAGACCGCTCCTCCGATGTCAAGGCATTCACCTCGTCCTACCTTCTCACTGAGGAGGTAAATCAGCTATTGCCGAAAACAACATCCAGTGCGGCCAGGGAAAAATCACGCTCGGCCATCAATAAATACCTCGCCTACTTGCTTGAGGACAACCAGTTTTTCGGTGGATTCTCCGTTGTTTCGGCAAGTGGAGAGGTCCTGGCCGGCTGGCCCGGCGGCGCCTTTCCTGAACCTGATGATCCTGCGACGCTCCAGAGAACAGTCAAGAATTCCCTGTTTATGGATGCCTCTGATTCCGACGGGCTCAGGATCGTCATCGCCAAACAGGTGGGAAGCGGCCTCGACAGGCCAAAATCGTACTTTCTGGCGGCCCTTCAGGGGGAACGTCTGGGGAGTATACTTGAGGAGAACACCCCGCCCGACTCTAACGCCTACATCGTTGACGCTTCCGGCCATCTCCTGAGAACGCCTGCTTCCGAAGCCACCTTCAACGCCCCTGCTCAGGTGATCGTCAAGACATTTAGCGACGATGCCAGATCGTTCACCTACAGCGGTAAGGGGGGCGAACAGGTAATCGGCACCAGCTATCCCATCAAGTACCTCCCATGGCATCTTATTACGGAAACCACGCGGAAACAGGCGTTCTCGCCCCTCGCCGCCTTCCGCAGCCAGCTCTTCGTGATGACGTTCCTGCTGGCGGGCATCCTTCTCATCCCGGCCCTTTACCTGGCCAGGACAATCATCCTGCCGCTGGAGGACCTGAACAGGGTGTCCAGGAGGATTCGGATGGGAGAGGCCGGCCTGGAAGTTGAGACAAAAGCCTGGGGCGAGCTCGGCGAGCTTGTGAGCGCCTTTAACAGCATGTCGATGAGCCTGAAACTGAGCATGGAGGAGATTCAGGCCATCAACAGCCAGCTTACGATCATCAGCGTAACCGATCCCCTTACAGGGATGTATAATCGGCGATATATGGCGGACCATCTGGAAAGGGAGATGAAAATCCTCCAGAGGACTGGAGAACCTATCTCCATCATCATGGCTGACCTCGATAACTTCAAAGAATATAATGACAAGTATGGCCATATCGCCGGCGACGAGGCGTTAAAAGAAGTTGGAGAAGTTCTCGCCTACAGCATCAGGGAAACGGATGTCGCCTCCCGGTTTGGAGGTGAAGAGTTTCTCATTTCACTGAGCCATACGGATAAGGAAGGCGCCATTAAGGTGGGGGAAAAAATACGCCGGGCCGTGGAGGAGAGAATTTTCGATCTCAAGGGAAAAAAGACCCGGGTCACCATGAGCCTCGGGGTGGCGACATCCCCGGAAGACGGAACGGCTTTCGACGAGCTTCTGGAGGCCTCCGACAGGGCCATGTACCACGCCAAGGAAAAGGGAAGAAACCTCGTCTGTTCTACTGCAGATATTTCGAGTGAACCCATCCCCGGAGACCCGACGTCGTCCTGACCAGGATCCAATTGCCCTTTTTATCCTGTCCCGTTACCTTATCACCATGTGACAGCAGCCCCAATTTCCTGGAGGATGCATTCGGCATTGCCCTGATGTTGACGGTCCTGGTATTTACCGTCAGCGTCCTCGAATCAATACCGCGATAGGACTCGTAGAGCGCGGAGATGAGATCGAAGAGATAGGCCGCACCACCCGGATTCTGGCGCTCCATCTCCTGTTTGCCGTTTTGAAGGTATTTTCTGCCCTGGCCAAGGTAATCCATCGCCTGTTCATTGAAGGCATCCTCGGTCATCCTGTCGATGATCACCCTTGCCTCGGCGAACATCGCGGCGGCTTCGGCTGGAGAAGCCATTCCCTGGATGCGCGCGCGGGTCCGGACCACCTCCCGCACGGCGTCATCCCGCGCCGCTTCCATAACCGCTAACCGTTTGGTAAAGACCTGGGCCTCCATTTCCCTTACCCCGCTAACGATCTCCAGATCGTCCCGCAGTGACTTGATCTCCCGGTTGGCCTTTTTTAACTCGGTGCGAGCCGCGTCAAGCCGGCTCTGAAGATGAACCGTCTCGGGAAGGTTGCCCGGCGGTTCCTGCCTGACACTGATCTGTTGCTTCATCTGAACATCGGAGGATTCCTCGTTCCTGACGTTCCCGAGGACAGCACAGCCGCTCCCAACAATGGAAAAAACAAAAATTATCGAAAGACAGGAAAACCTGAGCCCACAGGGTCTCATGAGTCAACCCTCCTCCTGACATCCTCAAACGCCTTCTTCAGCATTTCGGACGATCTGCTTCTGAGTACGAGCCTCACCCTGAACTCTCCTCCGGAGGTAACAGGATATGATCCAATCTTGACCCTCGGGTAATCTCCCTGGATCTCCTCAAGGACATCGGCTATCTGCGATTCGAAACGGGTGGTGAAGAATTCCTCACTGTGGATAATTTCCCCTGTCATTTTCCGGCTGATGTATGGAAACATGGATCGAACCATGGATGGGATTCCCGGCAGGGCGGCTACATTGCCCATGAGAAATCCGGGCGCTGCTGAGCCGGGGTTGGGAATCAGCAACACTCCTGACGGAAGCATGGCAAGCTGCCTGAGCCTTGGTGTGAGAGGGGCGCCCAGCTTTTCCTCAAGGGCGGCGATTACCTCGGGATGCTCAATCAGGGGTACTTTGAACACCTGGGCTACAGCGGTCCGGGTAAGGTCATCGTGGGTTGCGCCAATCCCGCCGGTGGTTATCACCCACTCGAATTTTTCCTTCATCCACCTCAGGTGTTGGACGATGAACGGCAGATCATCGGGCAAGACGCAGGAGTAACGGAGATCAACGCCCAACCGGAACAGTTCCCCGGAGATCCAGGCCAGGTTCCGGTCCACGACCTCCCCGAGGAGGATCTCGTCTCCTATTACAGCTACAGCGACCATCGAAATCATTGTTCCCTCTATGACCCCATTGTTTTAAACGACGACACCCACGAAACCGACATTAATACACAATCTGACAATAATACTACCCTAACTTCATAAAGGTTACAAGAAAATTCCACTTTTGAAAATGGGGGTAATTTACAGAGACGAGATCCACTCGCAGGCCTGCCGGATTCGCCGCAGAGTCTTTTCCTTGCCCAGCACCTCCATTACCTCGAAAAGGCCGGGGCTATTTTTCCGGTAGGTAAGCGCGATACGCAGAGGCTGGGCGATGACCTTCAGCCTGACCCCTTCGGCATCCAGGAAGCCGCTAACGGCCTCATGGATGGGTTCCCGGGTGAAAACATCGACTCTGGAGATCGGCTCCGAAACTTTCTCAAGAAGGGGAGCCACCTCGCGGGTGAGGAACTTTCCAGCCGATTTCTCGTCATACTCCTGTTCCTTGAAGTAGAACTCACATTGGTCGGCCATCTCGGCGAGAGTGCCCGTCCTCTCCCTCAGAGTGATGACTGCCTTGGGAAGCCAGGGAACAGCGGCCTCGTCGCCCGACAGCCCTTTCGCTTCGAGGAAAGGAACCAGCCTCGCGGCAACATCCTCCGCGGGCAGGGATTTCAGATAGCTCTGGTTCAGCCATGCCAGCTTGCCCAGGTCGAAAACCGCAGCCGATTTGTTTACCCTGTCTAACGTAAATTTTTCGATGAGTTCATCGGTGGAAAATATCTCCTGATCGCCGAATGACCACCCAAGACGGACAAGATAGTTGACCATGGCCTCCCATAAATAGCCCATCTCGCGAAACTCGGTAATGGAGGAGGCCCCATGCCGTTTTGAGAGGCGCTTCTTATCGGTGCCGAGAATCATGGGCATGTGGCCGAATTGAGGCAGGTCATAACCGAGGGCACTGTAGAGCTGGATCTGCCGGGGTGTGTTGGACAGGTGGTCCTCACCCCGGATGACATGGGTGATCCCCATGAGGGCGTCGTCCACCACCACGGTGAGGTTGTAGGTGGGGCTGCCGTTCGAACGGCGGATGATCAGATCGTCCATCTGGCTTTCGTCAAAAAGGACGGGGCCGCGGATGAGATCATCGACTGTGATTGTGCCCTCCTGGGGCGCCTTGAAGCGGATTGTATATGACCCGTTACGTTCGCCGTCTGCAAGACGCCGGCATCGGCCGTCATACTTCGCGGCTCCGCCCCTGGTCATGGCATCTTTCCGCATCTGGTCCAGTTCCTCGGGGGTACAGTAGCACCGATACGCCTTCCCCTGTTCAATGAGCCTGTCTATGTGCTCATTGTACAGGTCAAACCTTTCGGTCTGGCGATAAGGGCCCTCATCCCAGTCCAGGTGAAGCCATTTCATGCCGTCCAGTATCCAGCCTATGGCCTCGTCGGTGGACCTCTCCAGATCAGTGTCCTCCAGCCTCAGGATAAACTTGCCTCCGTTGTGCCGGGCGAAAAGCCAGTTGTAAAGGGCGGTACGGACCCCTCCGAGATGGAGGTATCCGGTGGGAGAAGGGGCAAATCGCACACGTACATCGTCGCTCATAGGTTATCCTTTTGCTTTTCTGAGGCCTCTGAGGCACTCCGGGGGGCCGTCCCAGACAGGCTGCACAGCTACTTTTTTACGATGATCCCGGCGTAGCCCACCACATGACTGAAGTCGCCGCCGGCTTCAGCGGAGGTAGCGTAGCGGACAAGTCTCGCACTCACTGCGCCCAGGGCGATGAGGGCGTACAACATCACCGCAACGGGGATAATACCGCACATCGAGATTTCATGGGTACGGACGACATCCAGGAGCCCGGGCGGGTCCAGGTCGAGTACACGCTCAATGGCAAGGGAATCCTTTTTCCTGGCGCTTTCGTCGCTCTCGTAATGGGTCATATCAGAACTGGCCACAATGAGGATATCATCATCTGAGCCCTCAATGATCCCGGCGAGAGCAAGCCCCGTATCCCGGCATTCATCCTCAGTGAGCATGGACAAGGTTATGGGAACGAATGTGAAAGGACCCTTTTTCCTGAAGTAAAGGAAGGGAAGCTGAACCTCGATGGAATGTTCCCTGATGTGGGCCATCCGGTCGGGACGCGCTCCTCCGATACCGTCAATGATCTGCCCCGCGAGCCCTTCATCCACCCGAAGCCGCCCGAAAGGCATGGACCATGCCCCAGAAGGGAACACCGATATCCGTTCACCCACCCCTGTGTGGTTGGGTCCCAGGATAATGACCCTGCCGGGCACCTCAAGGTGGGAAACCGTCTCTCCCGCCACGGCTCCGGAGTAGACATAGCCTGCGTGCGGAATAACCGCCCCCGACACACCGGGCTCGGCAACGCCGTCGATCAGCCACGAAGAGACCTGTTCTGCCAGGATGCTATCCACTCCGGGGTAGAACTGCCCGGACACAGCAGGTTGGCGCAAATTTTTCATTTATCTGGCCTTTTCGAGCACTTTTCTGAGGGCTCCGGCGGCGGCGAGGGCCGTCAGGGTCTCCCCCTCGAGGCCCAGCTCCCAGGGAGGAACCTCCATCACGGCGACCCTTCCCCTCCTTCCGGTTAGCACCCGGCTCCGCCCCACAAGGGCGGGAATCCACGAGGTGATCCAGCCTCCAAGGGGGCGCGGGGCGGCCTCCATCGCCTTTGCGGTAAGATCGCTTCCAAGGAAATTCAATCCCCTGTCCAGAAAGGGTATCACAGCTTCCAGCGCTTGCAAGATGTCCCTTTCGGCCGCGGAGATGATCTCCTCGGTCATTCCCCTCAAAACCTTCCGATCCACCAGTGCGGTGGCCGTTAAGGATCTATTGCCATCACCGTCACTGCCCTCGGAACCCGAGGGGATCTCCGATGATTTTCCCTCTGATGATCCCCCCTCCGATGGCCCCATGGAAAGATACAGGGCCTTCAGGCCCAGGGGTCCCCCGTCGTCATCCCGCATATAAAACAGGTTATCCTCCATGCCCACAGGGACGATGGACGCGTCAATCCCGAGAAAGAAGCGAACGGGCACCCGGAGACCGTTTTCATCGTCCTGATTCTTCCCGGCCCCATGGCTCAAACCATCCACAGCTCCGGCAATGCCGGAGGTGGTTGCCAGACAGACAGTCTGGATATCCGGCCCCCCTTCCATGTCGATTGTGACAAAGTTACCGGGGCCGCTGCGGACGTTGGCTGCCTTTGCACCACGGAGGATTTCCCCGCCGTACTCCTGAAACCGGTCGGACATCAAAGATGTAATCGATGTGGTCCCGACAGGCTCCCGGAAGGTTCCCCGGCGTCCAATGCTGTGGATCAGTGCGGCAGAGAGGGCCGAAGGTCGTGTCTGGAAAGGGTACCCTCCGAGGAAATGATGCTGGAGGGACAAGAATGCGGTTTCCTGCTCCATCCCGTCAAAGCCCTGCAGGAGGGATGCCACCTCCCTGGATTGCCATACGGCCCTGCCCCGGTTCCGCAGCCTGGACAGAGAACCCCACCCCCGTTCAAGTGACGGGAGATCGCCGTAGCCCTCATACCACCTGCCGGCCTGGCCGTCCAGTTCACTGTAAAGTGCTTTGAACGAGTCGACTGACTCCGGGAACTCCCTTGAGAGTTCCTCCATAGTGGCGTCCCTTTGAGGATAGAGGTTGATCCGGTGGCGCGGCAGAACCACCTGGTAGCTTACCGAATTGGAAGGATAGGACCGGCGGACGAGCATTCGTCCAATACCGATCTCATCGAGGAAGCGTCGGAGAAGTCCATTGGAATCAAGGCCGAAGAGCGGGGCGGGCCGTCTCCTGAAAGCGTATTGATTGCCTTCTTCCCCCGTCAGCGTCGATTGCGCGGAGTTCTGATCTACGATCAGAACCCGGAACCCTCGCTTGGCCATGAGTGTGCCAAGAGCCAACTGGGGATACCGGACCCCGATAAGCGCCAGGTGATGGGTTTTTGTCATGGCGGGCAGTCGATTCTATTTCACGCCGTCTGATTGGTCATCAGGCAGGATTCGGACCTTACGGCCCTCTATTTGAAGACGTCCCGCGGCCCAAAGACGGAGGGATTCGGGATAAATCCGATGTTCCTCCCTGAGAATTCTCGCAGCCATGGAGTCCACCGTATCCTCCGGGAGGACAGGGACGACTGCCTGCAGAATGATCGGCCCGGTGTCGGTCCCCTCGTCGATAAAATGGGTGGTACACCCTGAGAAGCGTACCCCGTAGTCGAAGGCCTGTTGCTGGCCGTGGGTGCCCGGAAATGAGGGAAGAATGGCAGGATGAATGTTGATGATCCGGTGACGATAATGTCGAACGAAGGTTGGTGTCAGCACCCTCATGAATCCCGCAAGGACCACGAGGTCCACCTTGTAGCCATCCAGAATCGAGATTAGCCTGGATTCGAACTCTTCCCGGCCGTCAAAATCCCCATGCCGGACAATCCGGGTCGGGATCCCGTGATTCCTGGCTCTGGTCAGACCATATGCGTCATCCTTGTTGCTGATGACAACGGCTATTTCCAGGCTCAGGCTCCCGGATTCTACGGAGTCGATAATAGACTGAAGGTTGCTTCCTCCACCTGAAACAAACACGGCAATTTTTTTCATGAGTCATTTCCCATCATATTTATGTCAACTTTCGACAGGACCGTAAAAAGTCCGTTGATGGCTTTTTATTCCTCTCTAATCGAAGATGACCGGCGGGTCACTATCTTTTCTCCCGGTTATGCTGCCCACGCGGCAGACCTGTTCGCCCGCGCCGGCCAGGGCGTCTGATACCCCATCCGCGTCATCAGGCGGGACTATAAGAAGAAAGCCCAGCCCCATATTAAAGACCCTGTACATCTCATCATCGGACACGTTTCCCATGTGGGCGATGAGGGGAAAGACCGGGTGTACGGGCCAGCTTCCCTTGACCATGACCGCGGTGAGATTGCCCGGCACCACCCTGGGAATATTCCCCGCGAATCCGCCTCCCGTGATGTGGACCATCCCCCTGACGTCAAATCTGCCCAGAATCGGCAGGACGGAAGGGGCGTAGCAGCGGTGCGGTTCCAGGAGTTCGGTTCCGAGGTCTTTCCCAAGGTCCGGGTGGACCTCATTGAGGGAAAGCCGCCCATTCTCGAGGAGGACCTTGCGCGCAAGGGAATATCCGTTGGTGTGAAGGCCCGAGGAGCCAAGCCCGATAATAACGTCGCCATTGCTGATGGTTCTTCCGGTGATGAGATCCTTGCGTCCCACCACTCCGACGATGGTTCCGGCCAGATCGTATTCCCCTTCCGCGTAAAAACCGGGCATCTCGGCCGTTTCACCGCCCAAAAGGGCGCATCCGGCGGCCCGGCAGGCCGCCGCCATACCGCCTACGATCTCCCCGACTGCGGCCGGGTCAAGCCGCCCTGTGGCCAGGTAATCCATGAAAAAGATGGCGCGGGCGCCCTGAACCAGTATGTCGTTTACGCAGTGGTTGACCAGATCGACACCTACGGAACCGTGGCGGTCAAGGAGAAAGGCCAGTTTGAGCTTGGTTCCGACACCATCCACGCTGGATACCAGCACTGCGTCGGGGGGGAAATCATCGGTGGAAAAGAGCCCGCCGAAGCCTCCGATTCCTTCAAGCACCGAAGGGCCATGGGTGGAATTGACGGCTGAAGAGATGAGCTTTTTGGCCTCATTGGCCGCCGCTATATCGACTCCGGCATCCGAATATCGGGTTGTTTTCATATGATGCGCCCAACCCCCAAAGAGAAATTCACCGAACCTGAAAGGGCAGGAACTTGAGGAAAAATTCCGGCAAAAACCCTGTTAATCAGGGCGATAGCCAAGTTAACGCATATTATCCTGAGTGTCAATTATAGGGTCGTAAAGCGAAAAATATCATTTTCACTTTCCCCTCAAAGCTTCGATTTAGCCATGATCCTGGCCCAGGAATCCCGAAGAGGCACGATCCTGTTGAACACCGGCCGCTGTGGAGTGTGATCCTCCGGATCAGTGCAAAAGTATCCGGTGCGCTCGAACTGAAATCTCTCACCCGGCCCTGCATCCCGCAGGCTGGGTTCCACCTCCGCGTTAACCACGACCAGCGAGCGTGGATTGAGACGCGAAACAAAGTCGGAGCCCTTGCCGCCCTCGGGGTTAGGGTCAATAAAAAGGCGATCGTAGAGCCGCACCTGGGCTGTGATGGATTTGGACGCGGATACCCAGTGGATGGTTCCCTTCACCCTGCGGCCATCGGGCGCATCACCTCCCCGCGTATCGGGATCATAGCGACAGTGTACCTCCACGACCTCACCCCGGTCGTCTTTCTTCACGCCCACACAGGTAACCAGGTAGGCCCACCGCAGGCGCACCTCCCTGCCGGGCGCCAGTCGGAAGAATTTTCGCGGCGGATCCTCCATAAAATCCCTCCGCTCGATATACAGCTCCCGGCCGAAAGGAACCTTTCGGCACCCCATTTGTGGAGGATCGTCAGGGAGATATGGGGCATCGAACTCCTCCGTCTGCCCCTCCGGATAGTTGACAATCACCATCTTGAGCGGATCGAGGACCCCCATGACCCGCGGCGCCCTGGTGTTGAGATCATCGCGAATGCTGTGTTCGAAAAGCGCCACATCCACCGTGCTGTTTGCCTTTGCCACCCCGATGCGAACACAGAAGTTCCGTATCGCCTCCGGTGTCACCCCCTTGCGCCTAAGGCCTGCGATAGTCGGCAGGCGCGGGTCGTCCCAGCCTGAGACGTAACCGCCATTTACCAGGTCGGAGAGCTTGCGCTTGCTCATCACGGTATAGCTGAGGTTCAGCCGGGCGAACTCGATCTGCTGAGGGTGGCATGGCGACGGAACGTTGTCGAGAATCCAGTCGTAGACTTCGCGATTGTTTTCAAATTCCAGAGTACATATGGAGTGGGTAATGCCCTCGATGGCGTCGGAAAGACAGTGGGTGAAATCGTACATGGGGTAAATGCACCAAGTGTTGTCCGTACGATAATGGCGCATATGACGAATGCGATACAGTAGCGGATCTCGCATCTTCATGTTGGCCGAGGCCATGTCTATCCTGGCGCGAAGGACGTGTTGTCCGTCGGCGAACTCGCCCCCCCGCATGCGCTCGAACATGTCGAGGTTCTCGTCCACTGAGCGGTTACGATGGGGGCTGTCGGTTCCCGGACGGGTAACGGTGCCCCTGTATTTGCGGATTTTCTCCTCCGACAGGCTGCAAACGTAGGCCTTGCCCTTTTTAATGAGCGCAACGGCAAACCCGTAAAGCTCCTCGAAATAGTCGGAAGCATAATAAAGGTCGTCGCCCCAATCCAGACCCAGCCACCTGACATCCCGTTTGATGGACTCCACATATTCCATGTCCTCCGTCTCCGGGTTGCTGTCGTCGAAACGGAGATGACACCGCCCGCCGGGCGTCTCGGCTGCAAGGCCGAAATTCAGGAAGATACTCTTTGCATGACCAATGTGGAGGTAGCCGTTGGGTTCCGGAGGAAACCGGGTGACGACTGTATCGTGCTTTCCTGATGCCAGATCTTCGGCAACGATCTGGCGGATAAAATCAAGGCCGGTAGCTTTAGTAGTATCGTTACTCACGTAAATCCCCTCTGACGAAAGCCGCAACCGAAACGGGACGGAAGTCCAGCAGTAGAACATCTCATTGCCGGTAATAATTACATCAACGGGGAAACGAGCGCAACACGTGATCGCCGACCCACCCCTGTCTCTGACACCCCGACTCGCGCGGCAAGACCCTCCCTGAAAAGGGCAAAGGGAACCCACCGAAGGGTGGTCAGGGCATGGTATCGGGAAAAAAGAAAAAAGGGTCGTGTTGTGAATGCAACCTTCCGGGAAGGTCGACTATCGGCTTTCAGCTGCAGTTTTAAAACTGTTGGCAACGAAGGCCTCGTAAACCGAAGGCCAGTTTTCTCTCAGGCTCTCGTTTGAAAAAAAGATGGATGAACAGGCCTGACAGTAGAACCAGTCCTGTTCACGGGATTTTACGCTTGATATTTCCTGCCCACAGTTGGGACAGTCCATAACGATCTTCATACCTGTATCCTCCCTGAAGCTGAAAAAAGTTATATTTTTCAATTTTCAGGCGGAAGTTAAGCAAATACCTTGCCGATTACTTATGTTGTTGTTTTTTAAGAACTTTACCTTTGAAACAAGAGCGGGGAGAATTGAAACTGGGAAAAAATGTTCATAAAAAGGCCAATGAAAAACATAAATTGACCCATTGAGGAAATAACCGGTCCGAGAACATCCCACCCCTGTCTCTGACACAGGGGGTAAGAAGCAGGTTGAATCGGGGAGAACGGTCCAGGATCCGGGGCCAGGCCAACCCCGGTGTCAGAGACAGGGGGGGTTATATGGAAGGGAGGGGCCGGGTGCAGAAATTGGCCAGCGTCAGTACGGTAAGGGCTGTGCGATCGATGAGGGACTCCTTGAAGATGAATTCATCCCGGGTATGGTCCCGGTCTCCCACCGGCCCCAGGCCGTCCAGGGCAGGAACACCTTCATCGGTCAGAAAATTCATGTCGGAGGCGCCACCTCTCTTCTCAAAGCTGATAACCTGGCCAAGAGAGTCGGCCGACTCTGACACCAGGGCTTGGAGATCGTCCTGACCGTCAACCCACCGGCCGGCGGGTCTCTGATGGTGGCATCTGAGTTCTGTCGAACATCCGGGGGTCGAGGCCTCGCCTGCTACTTCCTCGATCCGCGCCACTACCTGTTTTTCCTCTTCCGTATCCCAGAAGCGGGTTTCAAAATACGCTTCCGCGTAATCGGGGACGATATTGGTGGCCGTTCCCCCGAAAAGACGCCCCACGTTGACCGAGACCCCGGCCTCGGCGTTGTTAAGATCTTCCAGCGCGAGAATAATTCGTGACAGCTCCACGAGTGCGCTGGCTTTGGGTCCACCCTTGACCCCGGCGTGGCGGGCCTGCCCGGTGACCGTAAGTTTATACCGCCTGATCCCCCGGCGGGCGCTGACCATCTCCCCCTTTAGACCGCCGCACTCGAAGACAAGGCCGCAGGCAGCCCCCTTCGCCATCTCCCTGATGAGCGCCTCGGAGTGGGGAGAGCCTATTTCCTCATCCCCGTTTATCATGCAGCGCAGCGGAATGTCCGACAACCATCCCAAATCATCCAGTACCCGCAGGGCAAAGACCAACACTGCTATTCCACCCTTCATGTCGGCCGTGCCGGGTCCCTGAAATCTGTCCCCCAGGTCGGAAAAATTCTGGAACGGGGAATCTGGCGGAAAGACCGTGTCGAGATGGCCCACAAGCGCCACAGGGCTGTCATTATCTGAACGGTTGGAAAAGATGTGATGATTGACGCCTTTCCCGTCGACAACAACCCTGTGTTCCAGACAGTGGGGCATGAGATCCACGACCATTTGCCCCACACGGTTGATGCCGGCCGGATTGCGGGAATGGCTGTTGACATCGACAGCAGACTTTAGAAAGCTGAAAATCTCCTCCCGGAGCCCTTCGACCGCCGCTGTTACAAGTGATGCCTGCGAGTTTGAGCTTCTTTTCTCTGCCATCAGATCAGTTCATTCCCGCAGGTTTCGGCGACCATCTCAACACCATCCTTCAAGGCTTCCCTCACCTTGTCGGCACTGGTTGATGCCGCGATGACCCTTCCCAGAAATCCTCCCGAGTGGAGCAGGACGCCCGCGCCCACGTGATCCACCACTATAAAGTTCTCCCCGGCGGATCCGTCGGCAACCCGGGCGAAAAACTCGGCCTGATCCATGGGAACGGGAAGATCGGAGAGAACCTCAACGTCCCCGGGGACCTTGAGATTGTATGTCCCCCAGCACAGCCCATCCCCTCGTGAATCCATCTCAAGCACCCCCTCCGGGAACTTGCCGTCAACCACCGCGTAATATTCCAATTCCGGGAAATAGGGGTGGCCGGGAAGATGGTGCTTCATCGTGAGCGTCGTCTCCATTGTGGTCCCCTGTTTTCGGGCATTGATCTCGATAAAACAGATGCGGCCGCCCTGATCCACAATGAAGTCGCAGCCGAAGGCCCCCCTGTATCCCAGCGCTCCCAGGTGCTGTCCCAGTTCCCTGGTCATCTCCTTGAGATCCTTCACACACCTGTCGGGGAGTACGGTGGGATAGGTTGACCCCTTGAACCTGGTCCCTTCGATGTTCTGATCCGCTATGGAGGCAATGTAAACATCCTCAGGGCCGGCTACAATACCGAGAACGGTCGGGTCATATTCGTGCTCCACAAAATGGGTAACAAGCAGATTCCCATTGGTACTTTTGAATCGCGACCTTATCTCCGCGGCGTTTGAGGCGACTATGGAATTGGCCCCCGCCGCGCTGTACTCCCCGGTTACAAAGGTCTTCCGGCCATCGGCGAAGAATCCCTCCGCAATTTCAACGGCTTCATCCAGGGATCGGGAAACCCCACCGGAAGGGACAGGGATACCCAGCTCCATGGCCATCCCGTATTGTCTCAGTTTGCTGTTGAGTGTCAGAGCCAGATCAGGATCCGGCCCCAGGAGTTTCACCTGATTCCCATCGGCAAATGCCAACTCAGGCCTGGACTCGAACATGTTGATGAAAAGCTCTCCCTGAGCATTTACCAGCCTGTCCACTAGAGCAAGTACCCGCCGGTCCCGGCTAACCTCTCTGGCGAACATCCCGCCGGAAATTCGGACGTTGTGGAGCCGACCGGTCCTCTCCCGGGCCTCGCGAGCCGCGGAATTAACCACTACGATGTTACCCCCGGGGTACCTTGCAAGGACATCCGGCACCACAGCGATGAAGTCCGCGGATTTCCCACTGCGGATCTCCATAGGGCCGCGCATAAAGCGATTCAGACCCAACGCCTTGATTTCACCGATGTAGAGGAAATAATATTTTTTCGGGTCGAGCGCAGGCTCAGCTGAGAATGGATCGTCCATGACCTTTGATCATCCCCCCTCGGAACGGCTATCAGTCCTGTTGATTGACGGGAGGAACGACCAGGCAGGGAACGCGTATCCTTTTCAGAACCCTCGTGGCAACGCGGCCCATGATGGTATGCTCAGTAAACCCCTTCGCATGGGTTCCGATTACAAGCATATCGGGTTTTAACGCATCGGCCATATTGAGGATCTGGATGACCGGGTCCCCGTCGATAACGTTAATGGTCGCTATCATTTCTTCCGTGTATCTGTCCCTCTCCTGAAGAATATGGTCCCTGAGATCCTTGATCTTATGCTGGAGCAGTGCCCTGGTCTCGTCCTTCTTCTCCTCCATGAGATGGGCAAACTTTTCTTCACCGATGAAGGCGGCGATGGGCATCGCCATGGCCGCATCGAAACTGGGGATAACGTGTAGGATGTGCACCTTGGCGTCGTGGGCCCATGCTTCACGGAATGCGGCCATCAGGACAATTTTCGAGGCCGCAGTAAGACTGACAGGACAGAGGATCGTTTTAATCCGGGTACTCATAATCAATTTCTCACTTTCACTGATTCTCACCGAAGGCCGGTGCCCGAATCTCGGTGCCAGGCCCTCTTCTCCACTGGTTAAACAGGATCAGGCCGAAGAGAGCAGTACCTGTCACGTACATGAAATACTCATTCCCAAACCCGATAAACTTGGCCGAATAGTGCGGCTGCATCAGGATAAAGGTTACCAAGAGGAGAAAAGGTAGCTCGTACCACCTGTTTTTGTGCATGAGCCAGCCCTGGGTGGCTGAGGCGAAGGCAAAGTTGCCCACACATGCCATGACAAAAATCAGGCCCGCCAGCCACCAACTGTTGATATTGTCGAGGATCAGGTCGTGGTTGAATATAAACATGAAGGCTATCATGGCGGTCCTGATATCATACATGAACCCCTGAATACCGGTGGCTATGGGTGGCGATTTGGCCAATGCCGCGGCGGCATACGCCGCCAGTCCGACGGGCGGCGTATCGTCCGCAAGGATACCGAAATAAAAGCAGAACAGGTGTGCCGCCATGAGGGGAACGATGAACCCGTTGGACAGCCCCACGCTGACAAGGACAGGCGCCGTTAATGCCGCCATGACAATGTAGGTTGCAGTGGTGGGAAGCCCCATCCCCAACAGGAGACTGGCTATGGCGGTAATGACTACGAGAGCGAAGATGTTCCCCCGGGACAGGAATTCCACCATCTCGGCTATAATGCCGCCGATTCCCATGGTCACCACGCCGACTATTATGCCGGCCGCAGCGGTGGCTATGGCCACAGTGACCATGTTCCGTGCTCCCGCAGCCATGGACTCGACAATATTTTTTAGACCTTTCACGAAAGCGGGCGCCAGGGGCTCCTTGTTCCAGTAGCTCCTGATGGGATCCTGGAGAACCATGACAAACAGCATGGCGATGATGGCTCTGAAGGCCGAAAGCTCAGGCGAGTGCCTGGGCACAACCAACTCCCAGACGAGCACGGCGATGGGAAAAAGATACTGAGGACCACCCTTCAGGACTTTGAAAAACCTGGGGGTTTCTTCCTTAGTGAGGCCCCTGAGTCCAAGTTTTGAGGCCTCCACGTGTGCAATGAAAAACAGGGTCGCGTAGGAGACGAAGGCCGGGATGGCCGCTGCCTTGATGACATCCAGGTATGAAACACCAAGGTACTCGGCGATAATGAACGCAGCAGCGCCCATGATGGGCGGGGCCAGCTGTCCGTCGGTGCTGGCAGCCACCTCGATGGCAGCGGCCTTTGTCGCCGGGTAGCCTGTCTTTTTCATGAGCGGGATGGTGAAGGTCCCAGTGGTCACGATATTGGCAATGGATGAGCCGGAGATCAGACCTGTAAGGCCGGACCCGACAATGGCTGCCTTGGCAGGCCCACCCTTGAACCTTCCCAGGAGGCTCAGGGCCAGGTCGATAAAGAACTTACCTCCCCCGGCCCGGTCGAGCATGGTCCCGAAGAGGACGAAAAGGAACACGATGGTGGCGGAGACATCAAGGGGGATGCCGTAGATCCCCTCGGTCTGCATGCTGATCTTCCCGACGTATTTGGCGATGGAGGAACTCTTGAACGCCATAAACTCCGGCATATTTGCGGCAAAGAATACGTACAGGGTGAAGAGTCCGGCGATAACCGCCAAGGCAGGTCCTATGACCCTCCGCGCCGCCTCGAGGAGAAAAACAACCAGGGCAAATCCTATGAAAACGTCGCGGAATATGGGGGAGCCCATCCTCAGTGACATTCCCGTGTAATCAATGAGGATGTACACCGAGGCCAGACAGGCCAGGATAGCCATAACATAATCAGCTATGGGAATGCTGGTCCTCGAGGACAGGAAGGAAAGGAGTCCCTTTCTCGGCTTCTTCAACGCGGGGTAGCTCAAAAAGGCGAGGAGCATGGCGAAACCGAGGTGGATGGCCCTGATATAGACGGTGTCAAGCATCCACCAGCTTGCTATTGCAAGCTGGAAAAGACACCAGATGAAGGCAATGGTCGGGACTAGATATTTTGAGTACCCGGACAGATACCGATAACTGCCTCCCTCCTCGGCGGCGATCCGCATGGCTTCCTCTACATCGGAATCGAGGGATTCAACCTCGGATGCGGCAGTATCCTCCTTTTTCATTTCATCCTGGTTTGCTTCCGGTCGTTCGTCCATAGCCATACCCTGGTCTCCCGGTCTTCAGTCCTTCCCATTTTCCAAACGAATCGGGACCACGTTTTTTTCTGTATGGTCACTGGATGCCCGGGCTGCGGGGAATCCCCCGCAGCCCGAAAAGAACTACTTCATCATGCCGGCTTCTCTATAATACTTCATGGCGCCCTTGTGGATCGGAGCGGACATACCTTCCAGCATGTTCTTCTTGGTCAGGACGGAGTAGGCAGGGTGCAGTTTCTTGAATGAGTCAAGATTATCGAAGACCTCCTTGGTGACGGCATAGACTGCCTTCGCCGATACCTTCTTTGACGTAAGGAAAGTTGCCTTCACACCGAAGGTGGGTACGTCTTCCTTGTTGGCGGCTCCCGGGTAGAACTTGATGGGTATCTTGCTGGCCGCATAGTAGGGGAACTTCTTGTAAAAGGAATCGGGCATAACGATGGAGATGAACTTGACTTTCCTCGTCCCGCTGGTCGCCTCCTTAAAGGCGCCGGAGGGGTGGCCCACAGTGTAGAAGAAGGCGTCGATGCGGCCGTCCTGGAGCATCCCGGGGGCCTCGGCGGCCTTCAGACTCTCGGCCTTGATGTCCTTCTTCCAATCGAGCCCGACGGCGGAGAGCGCGTCGATGGAATTCTGTCTTTGTCCGGAACCGGGGTTGCCGATGTTGACCTCATGGCCCCTCAGTTCCTGGATAGAATTAATCCCGGTGTCAACCGCCACGCAGAGGGTTATGCTCTCAGGGTGTATGGTAAAAATCGCTCTCAGGTCCTTCTGGGGGTTTCCCTTCCACTCGGCAAGGCCGTTATATGCCTGGTACTGGCGGTCCGACTGGACGATCCCGAAATCCAGATCGCCGGCCATAACGGCGTTGACGTTGTAGACCGATCCACCGGTGGACTCGACGGTGAAGCGCATCCCATACTCGGCCCTCTTCTTGTTGACCATTCTGGCGATGGCGCCGCCCGTCGGGTAGTAAACACCCGTTACGCCGCCCGTCCCAATGGTGTAGAACTGGATCTTGGACTTGGCCATGGCGGGAGTCGGGCCGATCCCGATCACCATCATCGACAGGGCCACAACCGCGACAATAAAAAGAGTACTCTTTCTCATATTCTCCTCCTTCGTCTCAGATAACCTCGCAAAGAACAGCTATCCCTGCCTCCGCGAGTCGGGGAGACACAATCATTCCCGGTTTCCCCCACATTTTTGCTGACAAAGTGTTTCAGGACATCCCTTCCATCAGGTTTAAGACCAACACCCCCTTTCGCACGGGAAACACCCCGGGCTCCGGACAACAAAAACAGCTCTAACCATCCCAGTAAACACCCCGGGAAGCCCAGGATCCCTCCATCTCTTTTAAAGTCTCTATCGTCATCGACCTGTTTTTGAAGGCGATTGCAGTCACCAAAGCATTGATCAGGCTTAACCCCGCAGTAAACGACTCCATGAAGGAATCTACCTCGAAGGGGACCGTCAGGGTCCATCGCGCGGAAGCGGCAAGCGGGGAAAGGTCACTGTCGGTGACGGCAACAACCTCAGCTCCCATCTCACTTGCATATTGGACAACATCAACGGTCACTTTGGTATAGCGCGGGAAGGAAAAGCACACCACAACATCATCGGGACCCATGTCCCTGATCTGTTCCCACATCTCCCCTGTACCGGGCGAAAGATGAACCACCTCCCGGGACAGGAAACGAAGGGCGCTCACCAGGAATACTGCCAGGCAGTTGGCGGACCGTAATCCGATGACGAAAACCCTGCCTGCATTATCCAGAGAGTCCGCGGCTCCGGCAAAGACCGCGGGATCAATATCCCGAAGGACGCTCCGGAGGTTGGCCACATCCCGCAGGAGAACATTTGCAAAAACATCCTCGACGGTTTCGACTTCCCCCGCGGTTGCATCCAGGCGATCAACAGTCGAGAGCCGGTCCTGCACAACACGCCGAAGCTTCCGCCGAAGATCAGGATATCCATCAAATCCAAGGGCCTGGGCCATGCGAACAATGGAGGTGTCGCTGATATTCAGCCTCAGGGCCAGACGGGAGGCGGTAAGGAAAACCGCCTCTTCCGGATACTTGAGAATAAACTCAAGAACCCGCTTCTGGGTTGGGGTAAGTTCCTCCCGTTTAACATCGAATATTTCATGGAGATTGAGCAAGGCGGCCACCTTCCCAACGAGAATTTGCAGAATTTGCCACATCCTGACATAAATCAGCAATATTTTCCACATTTTTTTGGCATCTGCGGCTTTGCCCGGGATTGCCGCGTCGTCCCTCCATCAGCGTGGCTCCGCGCGATGACAGGCTCGGTCATCGCGAGCCCTTTCCAATAAGATAAAAAAGGGCGATCCCCTTGGGAACCGCCCGATAATATTCTCTCTATGGTGATTTAAACTACCGACCCTTTTCGACCAGTTTTTTCAGTTTTTCCGACAGGGACCGCACCTCAGCCCCAACCTTGTTCGCCATTTCTTCCATCGACCGATCAATCTCAAGCCCCTTCTTACGTGACTGGGACATGGAACGGTCCACTTCTTTCATGAATGCCTCAAGGGCCCCGACCTTCTCCGTCAGAATATCAGTGATGGCCTTCGAATCGGCGAAGGACTTCCTGAGGGCCTTCAGATCCGCCTCCACCCGGTGAAGCTTTTTTTCGACCTCCACGGAGATCCCGGGTTTTTGTCCTGCACCCTTTTCCAGGGTAGCGATCCGGACCCCCTGCCTGTTCAGCCTGGCCGTGACGGACTCAACGTCCACAGCCGTGGCACAGCCCGCGAACAACACCGCCGCAACGACCACCGGAAAAATAACGGTTATTCTCATCCGTTCACCCGCGCGTGGAAACACAAGGATCTAAACACAAGGATCTAGTGGACAATAATGTGAGCCCGCCTGTTCTTGCTCCATGCACTCTCGTTGTGCCCGAGGGCAAAGGGGCGGTCCTCACCGTAGCTGATCGTCTGGATCCTTGATGCGTCCACACCTAAGGACACCAGATAATTTTTGGTGCTGTTGGCGCGGCGCTCACCCAGACCAAGGTTGTACTCTCTCGTGCCCCGTTCATCACAGTGTCCTTCAATAAGGATTCGAACACCGGTATTTTGACTCAGCACATCGGCATCGGCCGAAAGGATATCCCTCGCGGCAGGCGTCAGGGCATAGACATCGAAGGCGAAGAAAACATCCTCAAGCTGCACCTTTTTCACCATTGTCACCGGAGCCTCGACCGGCTTCACAGTCGGCTGCACCGGAGCTTCAGGCTGCGGAGCCTGGTAGGTCTCAACCTTGGCCGCCGGAGCAGCGGGCTGCTCAGGAGTCGCCGTTGGCTGCGGCTCCATTGGAGATTTCTTGGCGCAACCGCCTATAACCACCAGAACCAAAATACTTACGAAAACAACCGGAACCAGAACTCTGCTCTTCTTAAAGATCACAATCCACCTCCCGAGAAAACAACATTATTTAATTTCTTACCCAGCCGCCATCCCTGCCGGATACGCCTGACGCCCGGGGAACCCCCGCGGCTGCAGGCAACCCGCATGGCCAGCACCGCCGGATACTCGACATACTGATATAGCGTGGAAATATACAGCATCAAACGCTGGTTGTAAACAGCGCAAGACACGGCGCAAGAAGCAAAATTATCTTGGTGACCAGGCAGGAGATGTTTTGTCGCCCCTGCCTGAAGTGGTCCTTATCTCCTTTCGCCCTTCCCTGTCCACAACGTAAAGTTGATAGGTCCCGGTCCGATTGGAAGAAAAAACAATGAACCTGCCATCCGGTGACCATGAGGGGTCCTCATTGTTGCCGGCCTCGCCAACCAGGGGCCTGGACTCAAGGGTATCCGGATCAATCAGAAGAATGCCGAATCCACCGTTTATCCGGGATGTGTAGGCGATCAGTTTACCGTCAGGCGACCATGCCGGGGAGGAGTTGTAGTTCCCCTCATAGGTGATCCTCATCGGATCTGAACCGTCGGCATTCATTACAAATATCTGGGGAGACCCATAGCGATCGGAAACGAAGGCGATGCGTTTTCCGTCAGGAGACCACGTGGGCGTCGCCTCGACGCTTCTAAGCCTGGTGAGCCTGAGACGATGCCCTCCATTCCTGTCCGATCGGTAGATGTCCGGATTTCCATCGGTGGCGGACATCAAGGCGATGCTGCGTCCGTCCGGAGAAAAACTTGCCCCCACATCCACCCCGGCTCCCACTGTTATGCGTTTTTCCTTTCCTCCGAAGGCCATGGAAAAAAGATCAGGAGCCCCTTTCTTGTAGGAAGTGTAGATCATCCCTCTGCGGTCCGGCCACCAGGTTGGTGACAGGTTGAGAAACCCGTTGTGAACCACTATCTCGGCGTTGGCACCGTCGAAATCCATTCTATGGATATCCCTCCCCCTGCCTCCAGACTGGGCATAGAGCACCGATGTGAGAAATATCCCGTCCTCACCGGTTATTTCCTTCATCACAGCGTTGGTAAACATGTGGACCATCCGTCGGATCTGCCCCGGTTTTCCCTTCCACCTTTTCGCGGTCAACTCCTTTTTCTGGAACACATCGTACAGATGAAACTCCAGTTCCACCTCTCCGTTTTCCTTGACAGCGTAACCCGTCTTGATGAGAGCCTCCGCGTTAATCAGCTCCCAATCGTCAAAACCGAAGGTATTCGGGCGAATGCCGCTGTTTTCCGCATCCTCAAGGTAAAGAACAGGGTCAAGGACCCTGAAGACACTGGAAAAGTCAAGGTCTCCCGCCAATACATCCCGAATGTCCCCGGAAATGCGGGGATTTGGGGCCGTGCCTTCCAGGGGAATGGGGACGGGTATGGCGATGGGCAGAAGCCTCATTGCGGGGGCATTTATGTCGAGGTAGATCTTAGCCCATGACGAACAGGGGATAGCCAGGATGATAGCGATACAGAACGCCATCACCTTCCCAACGAAATTTTTCATAGATGTTTTCCCTTCACATTGCATTATTAGTAAGGTCGTAAAAAGTCCATACGTGAAAAATCCGGCTGGGCTATTCGGTGACCCGGAAGTTAATTCCTACCTCCAGCGACTCTTTCCCGAGACCCTCCGGCAGTGGCGGCAGGGGGCTTGCTTTACTGATGGCCCTCAAGGCGTACTGATCGTAGTAGATATTACCGGACTCCCTTTCGACCTTCATGGATTCGATGATGCCCGTAGCGGAAATTCGTATTCCAACTACGGTCAGAAGATGATTTTCCCTCGCGGCTGCCTCATTGGGGACAGCCCATCCAGCTCTGATCTTGCCCCATATCCTGTCGTAATAGGCCTTAAAGCGAAGATCCGCAGACCCTCCACCTGTCCCCACAACAGGGGGACCTCCGGCCGCTGCTCCCCCGACGGAGGAGGCCGGCCGGCCCTTTTTTTCCCCAGAAGACGGAGTGGGGCTTTTTGCCGTTTCATCGGCCCTGAACGACTCATACAGACGGGCTGCCTTCTCCTCAAGATTTTTGATATTTTTTTGCCGCTCCATTCGTGCAGTCTCGTCACCAGAAGTAGGCTGGGGGGGTCTAATAACCGTGGGCAAGTTCTTCTCCACGGTTTTTTCAGGCCTGGATGGAAGATGGACGGTCTTCGATTTTACCGCCGGCTGGTGTTTACTGACAACAGGTGCGATGACCTTGGCCTTAACTCCTTTACCGGCGGAGGAAGGTGACAAAGTCACGAGATCCACAGTATAGGCGGGGGCATAGGATTTGACCGGCGCCCGGAAAAGAATGGCCGTGCCGGCCAGAAGCACGAGAAGGGCGTGCGCCGAAAGGGAAAGGATGAAAAACTTCCTGAACACCGGATCATGCAGGGTGTGTCGGGAAATGTCATCCTGGGAAATAAAAAAGGCGGTGTTCAGGACTGTACTCCCATAACTCAATCCCGCAGGGGCTCGGTTACCAGCCCGACCCTTTCTACGCCTGCGGCCTTGAGGGCCGCCATGGCCGAGATGATCGTTCCGTACGAGATTCTGGAATCCCCTCTGATGTAAACAGGCCTGCCCCCCAATTCGGAAAGAAGGGTGGGCGCTCTGAGCCGAAACTGTTTAATGGTGAAGGCGTGCCGGTTAAGATGGATCATGCCATCTCTGTCCACGGTGATGGTCACCGCCTTCTCCCCCTTATCGAGGGGCGCCGTCCCGGCAGTCGGCAATTGGACATTGATACCCGACTGGAGCATGGGCGCTGTAACCATGAAAACTATCAACAGGACCAGCATCACATCTACGAGGGGAGTGACGTTGATCTCCGACATCAGTCTGCGGTCCGAACCATTGCTAAGGGCCATTCCCGCTTCCTCTTTCTGCTGAAAGATTCCTCATGAATGCACGTGTGCTATTGCCCTCACCCCGGCCCTCTCCCAGGGGGAGAGGGAGAATATCGATGGGTGTCCGTGGCAGACCCTCACCTGCAAGGACTTTCTGGAAAATCATTGATTCTATCTCCTGAAATGCCTCTCCACGATATTAAGGAATTCAGCGGTGAAGGTCTTCATGTCATTGTCCATAATACGGATCCGCTGGATGAAATAATTATACCCGACGACTGCCGGGATGGCGGCGGCAAGGCCGGCGGCGGTCGCCACGAGCGCCTCCGAGATCCCCGGCGCTACGGAGATCAGGCTGGCGCTGCCCACAAGCCCTATTTCCCTGAAGGCGGTCATGATCCCCCATACTGTCCCAAAGAGACCGATGAAGGGAGCGGTTCCACCGGTTGTGGCCAGGAAGGGCAACGCCTTCTCCAGCCGGGTCAGTTCCGTCTCCGAGGACTTGGACATTGCCCGGGATATGTTCTCAATTCCGAACACTTCCGTGGAAATTGCCGAAGGGTCATCGGAAAAGGCTGCAGGATTTTCAGACCGGCGTTTGGAAACCCTTATCAGCTCAATGTAACCTGCCCTGAAGATGGAAGCTACAGGGGAGAAATCCAACCCTTCCGCCGCATCGTGGATAACACTGAGCCGCTGCTGCCGTAGAAAAAGCTGGTTGAATCTCCTGTCCTCCACCTGGGCGCGCCTGAACATCCGCAACTTGTAAAAGACAATCGCCCAGGTCATCACCGACATGAAGAGGAGGATCAGGAGAACCCCCCTGACCATCCAACCCGCCCTCAGGACCATACCTAATACGCCGAATTGGACCTCCCGGCCCGGTTGGGAGAGCAGCAAGGGTGTCATTAGAAAAAAGTTTGTCAAATTCAGAACCTCCATTATTACCTATTGGCTAAACAGCACAACCCTCGCCGGAGCGCCGTCGGCGCCGGAAATTTTGACGGGCAGCGCAACCATGTGATACATACCGGCGGGAACCCCTCGCAGGTCCAGCCCCTCCACGATCACCACCCCCTGGGTGAGAAAGATTCGGTGTACTTCGTCACCCCTGCCGAATTCAGCCACCGACAGGTAATCGACGCCGATGAGCCGGACACCCATGTCCACAAGGGACCTGGCGCCATCGGGTGCGATGCAGGAGTACGACTCATTAAACACGGATTTACCCAAAAGGTCCACATTGTCCGTCTTCAGGATAAGCCTGTGAACGCCAGGCGGGATGTGGGCGTTTTTCAGGTCATTCTCGCCGATCATTTTTACCCCCGGCATCTCCACCACCAGCGCAGGGCCAATCATCAACGTTGGTGAGATAGTATCAATGCCGCCCGCCCCATCGACAAAATGAATCGGCGCGTCCATGTGGGTCCCGGTGTGGGCGCTCATCTCCAACCTGCTCAGGTTCAGCCGATCGCCCCGGCTCATGGACTTGACCCTCTGGACCTTCACCGGCGCATCTCCGGGCCAGGTAATCATGCCCTCTCTTACGCCCATGGAAATATCGTAGATCCGTCTGTTTTTCATGACCGCTCCCCCTTTTGAAAAAAACGGACAGGGTTAAAATCCCTTTGGACCCGCACATAGTACGGTATCAGGGCAGGGAGGTCAAAGGGGGAAAAGTTTTAGACCGTAAGGCACAAAAGCGATATGTCTCTCGCAGAACACGGAGTGGGAATTGAGTAAAAAACAGGGGCTCCGGGAGGAGCCCCTTGACGAATGGTATTTCCGGTTCCCCGGATGCCGGCTATTTTTTGAGAGCGATAAAGATCGTCCTCCCGGCACGGTTGATCAGGAACAGGGCAGAATTCTTATCTTTTGCCTTTGCAATGAGGCTGTTCAACCCCTCGACATTCTCGACCTGTTTCCGGTTGAACTCCAGGATCACGTCGCCCCTTCGGAGACCCGCATCCTGGGCCATGCTCCCGGACTCGACGGCTGTAATTACAACACCCTTTGTTTCCTTGAGGCCCAGCTCACCGGCAATGTCAGAGGTGACGTTTTGAACGGTAAGGCCGAGGTCAGTCTGGATTGATTCGTCCGATTTCCCTGTTACAATGTTTTTACCCTCGGGTTTCATCTCCTCGAGCTTCACGTGGAAGGTCATCTTTTTGCCTTGCCGCAGAGCAATTACCTCCACCTTCCTGCCGACGGGAAGGTAGGCCACCATGGTGGGGAGCTCGTGCTGGCTTTCAACCGCCTGCCCGTCGAAACGGACAATCACATCACCCCGCTCTATTCCGGCCTTATCCGCCGGCCCGTTCTTTACAACATCGGCTACAAGGGCGCCTTTCCGGGACTTAAGGTCCAGGCCCTTTTGAATTTCGGGGGATATATGTTGGATGAGGACACCCAACCATGCACGGGTGACCTGACCGTTGTCCTTGAGCTGAGAGACAATACTCTTGGCCAGGTTAATGGGGATGGCAAACCCGATACCCTGATTACCGCCGCTTCTAGTGTAGATGGCGGAGTTTATCCCGATAACATTTCCGGCGGTATCGAAAAGTGGTCCGCCGCTGTTGCCGGGGTTTATAGCAGCATCGGTCTGAATGAAATCGTCATAGGGCCCGGCGCCCAGCTCGCGCCCCTTGGCGCTGATAATGCCCGCCGTCACCGTGTGCCCCAATCCGAAGGGGTTGCCTATGGCGACGACCCAGTCACCCACCCTCATGGCATCGGAATTGCCCAGGCGGCATATGGCAAGGTCCTTCTTCGGTTCGATCTTGATAAGGGCTATGTCGGTCTTCTTGTCCTTGCCGATGATCTTGGCCGGATATTCATCCCCTTCCGCGAGGATGACAACGATCTCGTCTGCACCGTCAACCACGTGGTCGTTGGTGATGATATAGCCGTCTTTCGTTATAACGAAACCGGATCCCAGCGCCCTCTTTTTGAACTGCTGTCCCTTTGGCCCTTGAAAAAACCGTTTGAAGAACTCATCCCCGAAAAAATCACGGAAGGGGTTGTTCTGCCCGGAGGGGCCCTGCATCTGGCTGCCGTTGGATTTAATGATTTTCGCGGTGCTGATATTGACAACCGCCGGGCCCTGTTGTGCGGCCATATCCGCAAAGGAACCGGGACGGTCCCCGGACGGTCTGGTTGTTCCATCGGTCCAGAAATCGCTTCGTCCCGCCTGGGTGGACGGGGTCAGGGAGAGCTGGGATGCCAATATCAGGCCCATTACCAGGAACACAACCGCAACCAGGCCCAACGTTGCTCGCCGGAACATTTTTCTCATCGTTCCAATCCTCCACTTTCTATTTCCTCTCCCCTCGGATGTTTGTCCATTTACGTTACCCTGTGGCTCCTTGCCAGGGTTCTGAGGCGCTCAATCCGTTTTTCAACCGGTGGATGTGTCGAGAAAAGACCCATCATTCCCCTGCCTGAAAACGGCTTGACTATAAACATGTGGGAGGTCTCCGGCCTGGTGGGCAGGGGGATGCTTTTGGAGGCCATTGAGAGCTTCTCCAGCGCCGATGCCAGGGCCAGGGGGTTGCCGTTGATCCGGGCGCCCGTCTCATCCGCCTGAAACTCCCTCGACCGTGAGATGGCCATCTGTATAAGGAGGGCCGCCACGGGCGCCAGGATGGCGGTGGCAAAAAGGGCGGCGGGATTGCTGTCCTCATCCCCTCCTCTTCCGAGGAAGAAGGCCCAGCGCGCCATGTTGGCAAGCAACATTATAGCGCCGGCCAGTGTCGCCGCCATGGATGATATGAGAATATCACGATGGCCTACATGGGCCAGTTCATGTCCGATTACCCCAGCCAGTTCCTCATCGGAAAGGAGCTGCCGGATACCGTCCGTCACTGCCACAACAGCATGCTCCGGATTCCGCCCCGTGGCAAACGCATTGGGCGAAGGGCTAGGGACATGATAGACCCGGGGCATGGGAAGTCCCGCCCGGGTGGAAAGGTTTCTGACGATGGAGTAAAGGGTGGGATCCTCCGCTTCCGTAACCGGCTTGGCCTTGTAAAGGCGCAGGACGATACGATCGGAAAACCAGTAGCTGCCGAAGTTCAGTACGACGGCAAACCCGAATGCGAAGATCATTCCCGATCGTCCCCCGAACATGGCGCCCAGCACCATGAGAAGACCGGTCATCGCACCCAGGAGCAGTGCTGTTTTAGCCGCGTTTTTCATTGTCTTGTTTATACCTCCTCTTTTTTGCCCCTCCTCCCCATGGCCATAAACCGCTCCCCCGGTCCCAACGCCATGGGGAAATTATCCTCGCCCAGGAACTCCCGAAGATCACTGGAGACCTGTTTCCTGATAAAATCCAGGATCTGGTCGACCTCCCGCCGCATCTGATCCATCCTGTCCCTCATGTCCAGGATAACATCAATGCCGGCAAGGTTGATCTCAAGGTCACGCTCCAACCTGAGGACCATCTCCAAACGCTCAAACTGCTCAAGGCTTATTACCCACTCGCCCTGGACGCGCTCCAGAACGATGAGGCCCTCACTTTCGATGGCCTCCAGGTCAGCTGGGAGAATCCCCAGACGTCGGCAGGTTTCCGGTAGAGTGAGTATATCTTTCCTGTCGTTCATGATCTTACCACAATCCTTTTCGAGGGTCCACACCGAGAACTTTGTCAAGCTCTTTAATAAGGTCCGCTGCCTTTCCTTTGGGCGCTTTGGGCACCTTGATTTTTATAACTGCATACAGGTTGCCCCTGCCCTTGCCCTTCAGGCGGGAAAACCCCTTCCCCTTGAGACGCAATTTCTGCCCACCCTGGGTTCCGGCGGGGACAGTAAGCAGGGTTGTCGTCCCATCCGGTAGAGGAATGGATATACGGTCTCCCACGGCTGCCTCGCGTATGCTCAGAGGGAGGTCCAGGTACACGTCCGCCCCTTCCCTTCGAAAGAATTTGTGGGGGGCCACCTCAACGGTGATAAACAGATCACCGGCGGGGGCGCCCATGCTTCCCGCATTTCCCTTGCCCGCCACGCGTACTTTAGACCCCGTGTCCACACCCGCCGGGATCTTTACCCGGATCTTCTCCTGTTTTCTCATGCTGCCGCTCCCCCCGCACCTGACGCAGGGTTTGGCAATGATCCTGCCGGTTCCGTGGCACTGGGAACAGGCGTGAGCGAACTGAATAGGACCTTGGGCGATCTTCTCCTGTCCGGTACCACCACAGCGCGGACAGGTTACGGTGGAAGAACCCGGTTCGCTTCCATCCCCATGGCACCTGTCGCAGGCCGCTGTATGGGAAAAGGAAACGGGAACTTCCGTACCCTTGAAGGCATCCCCGAAAGAAATCCTCAGAGAGTAACCCAGATCATCGCCCCTGACGGGACCGGACTTTCGCGACCGCCCCAGGAGATCGCCGAAAAGGTCCTCATAAACATGAAAACCTCCTGTGCTACCATCAAATTCCGGCCCCCCGGCGGTTCCAAACCCAAAATTGGAAGCATCGAAGCCACCCTGTCCGGCGCCCGGGCCAGTGTGACCGAACCGATCATACTCCGCGCGTTTTTCCTTATCGCTGAGAACGGCGTTGGCTTCACTGACCTCCTTGAATCTCGCCTCGGCCTTCTTGTCGCCCGGATTTACATCGGGGTGGTATTTGCGCGCCAAGCGCCGGTAGGCTTTTTTAATCTCTTCATCAGAAGCGGATCTGGACACACCGAGGACATCATAGAAATCCTTCATTATCAGGCGATCTCTATCTTTCTCGGCTTGGCCGCTTCCAATTTGGGGAGTGTGATCTCAAGGATTCCACCCTGATATGCCGCTTTTATCCCATCCACCTGAACCGGCACGCTCAGGACGAAGGACCTTCGAAACCTTCCGTAGGACCTCTCGATCCTGTGGTACTGTTCCCCGGCAATGTCCTTTTCAAAGGGCCTCTCACCCTGTATCACCAGGACGTCGTCCTTGACCTCTATCGAGATACGATCCTTTTTGACCCCCGGCACCTCCACATTTACCAGAATATCGTCCTGGGTCTCGTAAATATCCACCGGGGGGGACCAGATCGAGGACTCGAATTCCTCTTCCAGGTCCCCATGCCCGGTCTCTCCCTGGAAAATACGGTTCATGCGATCATGCAGCGCCATCAATTCCTTGAACGGTTCCCTTGCAATAGCCATCGTCAAATCTCCTTATTAATAATGATGACTTTTTGAAAAGCCATGAATGGACTTTTTGCGACCCTGTCAACAATGTACCATGAAAAATCTAATTCCGGCCATGGTCATGTCAAGGGGGGAACACCGTGAAACATAGTTTACCCAACGTCCAACGGGACATATCAGTCCAGAGTCCAGAGAGAAAACAGGTCCAATGGGAAAGAGCGGGCGATAGGCTATGGGGACTTTTCAGCATTGCAGTCAGAGGGAATATACTCCAAATGCTGACACAAGAGACCCCCCCAGACCGTTGACAAGACAGCCTGAATATCATAGTTTCAGAAACTGCGCGGAAGAGGGACCACCCTGTCCCGCCGGTGAAAAAAGACCAGGAAGGACTTTTTGCGACCATATCAATAGTTGATGACTTCGCAGAAAGTCATCGACGCACCCCGCGTGGGGCGCCCAAATCGATGACTTGCGCTGCAAGTCGTTGATTTGCAAGGAAAGTGAAAATGACACTTTTCGCTTTCCGCTGAGCAAAAAGCCACGAATGGGCTTTTTGCGACCATGTCAATATTGGGGAGTCGTCTAAGGGTAGGACAGCGGATTCTGGTTCCGTATGTGGGGGTTCGATTCCTCCCTCCCCAGCCACATACCGGCCCCATCGTCTAACGGTCAGGACGCCAGCCTCTCACGTTGGTAATACGGGTTCGAATCCCGTTGGGGTCACCAATAAAACGGCTATTTCAGGGGGTTCACAGCCCCCCATATTCGCTCAGGGTACCATTAGGGTACCAATTTTGCGGGATCAGGTTTTTTCTCTTATGAGGGAAACGACCACTTTGGCGTCAAGGACCTCTCTTAGACTCTCCACTTCCAGTTTGGCATACCTCTCCAGGGTCACCCCGATATTGGAATGTCCCAGGGCCCGGCTCACCGCCTCGATCCTCACACCCCGGTTTATCGCCTGACTGGCCACGCTGTGGCGGGTGGCGTTCTTCAGTGCGATGTGTGGGATCCCCGCGCGGTGCAGAGAGTCCCTCCATATCTTCGGCAGATAGTCCCTGGAGTATGGCCGACCCCGGGGGGTGGTGAATACCCAGGCCTCCGGGAGCTTGCCGGCCAGGAGGCTCCAGTCGAACGTTTCAGACAGCGGGAGATAATAATCCCTCCGGTTCTTGCGCGACCGCAGCTCCCCTCCTGAAAACGCCCTGCTCACATGGACCGTGATGGTCTCCGGATCAAAATCCTTTACCTTGAGCGCCCTGGCTTCCCCGGATCTCACCGGGTGCCATGCCATAAAACGGAAGATAGCCCTGTGCTGCTGAGGGATGGCCTCCAGGATCCGCATCTGGTCTTCCTTGCCTATCCACTGGATGACGGGGTCCGGAACAGGGATGGCCGGGAATTGCGGGAGCTGGGCAATGGTACCACGGCGATGCAGCCACCTGGCGAATGACGACAGCGCGCCCATGATATTCTTCTTGGTCTTTGGAGAGAGATCCGGCCGGCCCAACTCGGCCTGGCGGACCGGGATCCATTCCAGAAAGTCCTCTATGTGCGCGGTATTCAGTCGGCGGGTGTCGAGGCGATCAAAATATGGTCCGAAATACAACCGGACATACCGCTTCAGCTCTCGGTAATGGGTCGGGGAAAAGTTCTGCTTGGTGGCCAGCCACCTGGGAAACTGCCGGGCCCCACGGAACCCCTCGATCTCCGAAGGCAGGTAATTGGAGATATCGAAGATCCGCGCGTCGATCTCGGAGCGAATCTGCTCGAGGAGCCGGTGGGCTTCACCATAACTGCCCAGTGGGTAGCCGTCCTGGTTGGAATAGAGCCGGACCTTGCGTTTGGCGACGTCCGGAGCAATCTGTTTTGAGAGATAAAGAAAGAGAAAAAAACGTCTTGGAGTGGTGCCGCATCTGGGGCAGATCATATCCATAATCGGCTTGCCGCGACTCTTTGAGAGGACCTCCTGGAACTTCCCGCCGCATTGAGGACACTTCTCCCTGGTACAGATCCCGCCCTTCATACACCCCTCCCAGCCTCCGGTTTCGGAGACGAGGAGAATATCAGGGGGTATAAGGGAGGTCAAGGGGTGCACTGGAAAAGCTCCAGCTGGGCCCCGGAAGTGGAACCAATTATAAAAAGCTCATCTGGCTCACCGGCATTTAAGTGCCCAGGGCCTAACACCCCATCATTGTCTATACTGGTGATCCTTCCATCATCCCTTTCAGCATATCCAGAAAGCCAATATAGCTCATGCCGATGATAGGATTTTCTTAAGGGTGTTTCAGCCGCCACACAGATTAGATGTATGTGGGGCGGTCGCGGAGGTGGATCATCCATGCTGATCTCATTGATATAATCAGGGCAAGTACACCCACGAGAAATACTCACAACTCTAAATGGCCTGCGGCGCGCATAATTGGTCTTAACTATATCCCCGACCAGGATCACAGCAGCCTCAGCTGTCCGTCATGTTTGAGCCGATATTTGGATTCCGGCTTGCCGTAGGCTCCGTCGGTCTTCTCGGTGGTCTTTTCCAGTATCCCCTCCCCGACTCTGGATTCTTTTTCATGATTTTTCCTCCAGAATGCCCTCAATAATATCGATAACATTTCGCAGGACAGCTCGGTTGAATGCAAGCTCGTGCTTCAGTCTTGCGATGACTTCGTCCCTCTCGCAGACAGGACAGGTTTCCTTACCTTTCTCATACCAGAAGTCGTTCCCACATTTCCTACATTCTTCACTCATCCTTCCACCTTCCACCTCTCTGTGCCTGGCCCAATGCCGGTACCGGAGCAGTCAGGACATTCCGCTATAGAGGGCATGTCGTCCCACGTTATAGCAGAAGCAGTATTGAGTTGAGGGTTGTTGGGACCCTTCTTTAATAATCCCACCTTCCCATTCCCGTTGCACTTTTCGCATTCCTGCCATGCCGGGTATCTTGGTTCTACTATCCGCCACCTAATGATGCGGGTTGGTTCAAGTGTGTAGTTCATGATTTAGCCCCCAAAACCAACAGCCAGATTAAGAAACAACCGGTCACTTGATCCAACTCTTTCTGCAGCAAAGGTTTTGTTCGGGTTCAAGGCCTGCCCGGCATCACTGTGAATTTCCCACTCAATGGCAGGCCGTCCAATATTGTTGCTTAATTTTAAAACTTTATTCCGTCCGGTCTTCAAAAGCTGGTTCGGAGTCACTTCAATTTCTACATCAACCCCATTAACTATAAATGTTACGTTCAGTATTTGTTCTTTCATTATTACTCCCCCTCAATCCAAAAACAGCATTGCAATTACCAACTCCACAACCATGAAGATGATAGTGGCCAATATGACATCAGCATGGTTCACCCCTTCACTCGCCATTCTCCAGCAGTGCCCGGTTCTGCTCCGGTTGGCTTGCCCTCCGCGTCTTTGAGACAGCGAGAACAGGGAATACGTGGCAAGGGGGAATGGAATACCACATGACTAAGCTGCAGATCGTATACCTCCCGCTTGCCCTTACAACCCCGGCACACCTCATGCTCACGGAAGAGGACGGAGGTAGACTCCACCTTGTATTCGCGTATTACTCTCCAACTGTGCTTTTGGTCCCAGCTGGAGGCGAGCTGTGTCGCCTCGTGCCACTTACCGCCTTTGCCATGGCAGGCAGAACAAGGACTTCTTTTGCGCCTTCTAACCCCTAGAGGGTCTGGGAAACTGTCAACTACGGGGCCTCCTCTTGCTTTCTTGATACCTCCACCCAAGCCTGTGATAATCTCCCCTTTACCCGCCTCGGTGCAGACATCACATTCCTGCCACGCCGGAACTTCTTCGATTATCACTGACTTGCGATAGAATTTACTCATATGATCCCCCCATCCATCCGGCGCCCATCGAGAAGCATATAATCGGGATGCTTTTTGGGCAGGGTCGCTGCGCCAACGCCTTTGTAGAAAAATGGCACCCTGGCTTCTATACATTGGTCCCGAACTGATCTTGCCCAATCGAGGTCCATCTTCCTGGCTCCGGGGCCTGTTTCACCACCAAGGATGACATGATGCAAACCGGTTTTTACCTCAACTGGAAAACATCCTGCTTGTTGGTGCTGGCAAGCATGTTCCCATCCACGGAACCCTATTCGCCACCTTTGATCTTTCCAGTCAGGTGCGTCACCGCAAGCCGAACACCTAAATAAAAAATGGGATAAATCCACCGGTCCCAGCATTGGTTCAATGCTCACTATCCGCACGGTGGCGGGAGTATCCAGCAGGATAGGGATAAACCGATCAGCGGACTCCTGGTCCCATACGGATACACCGAGTTGGAGGTTGGGGAGTGCAGAAATGGCGATGTGGTTTTCGTCCATGTCCTTTATGAACCGGCGCATCCGATCTGGTCGCTTTGTTAGAACGATAAAAATGTGCTGTTGACACTCGAAGATTGTATTTATTATTTCACCAATCCATTCATAAGGCACATCCTCATGGAATAGGTCGCCCATGGAATCGACGAAAATACGGAGAGGGGGGCTCTTTCGCCGCCATCTGAGGGGTTGGCCGAGGCGGTCAGGATGGAAGGTTATATCAAACCCATAATCCCACATCCCACGGTTCGCCATCCTGCGGGCGTAACAGTTATTGCATCCCGCGCCGACCGGCGAACAGCCTGTTACCGGATTCCAAACACGGTCACACCATTCTATTTTAGTTGTGCTCATAACCTACCCACCGTCATGGTTTTATTGTTGCGGCGCTTATTCCATGCCTCAATTGCCTTTGAGCCATTGGCCCGCGGAGGGCCTTCGGCGCCACAAAGATGGATTTCACATTTGACCACAAATTTACCATCAGGCCTTTTCCATTTCCCCAGAACATGATGGTTACAAAAGGGGCATTTTGCCACGTCTCCATAGTGCGAAATGACTCCGCCATAGGTATATTCATTCTTGTGGTCAAATCTCTCACTGCTGCTCACGGCTGCGCCCCTCAGTTGTGGTAAAAGAAATATTGATATGAGTGGTGATCATGATGGGTGAACCGCACATACCGCATTCGGTTTCCACACTCTCACCGTCACCCATGTCGTGCATATCGGTCCACCAATCCCGGTCCTCATGGCCGCACCTGGGACAGATAGGACACCATTCACGGACAGTTTTCAGCTCAGGTCTGGCTTCCATCTTTGTCACGCTCACGGCTGTGCCCTCCGGAGCATCCGGCCCACCAGGATCCCCACGGGGACGCTGACAAGAAACCAGACGATGAGAATCCGAGCCACCAGGGGAACCATCGGACTCATGAGGATCCTCGTGGCGAAGTAGGCGGGGCCGAGGGTGAGGACGGCCTTGGTGATCACTGCACCCTCCCCTCTTCCGGCACGATGCGGATCCGGATCTCCAGCTGGCACGGAATGCCATCTTTCTTAAGGAGCTCACACCATTCGTGCGCCTTGGCGATACACTCCAGGGTGTCATCTTCCAACCGATCGGAATTGATGGTGGTCAAGGTAACGGGAGTGACGTTTTTCGGAGGCTCCCGAGTAGTCATGATTTCTTCTACCTCACGGACTCCGGGTCCCGGCTTCGCCGCCGGAGCTGGGGCGGTCTTGGCTGCCCGCTTCTTCCGGGTCTTCGCCACACACTTGGAGCATTTCTTGATTTTGAAGTATTTTGGATTCCAGGGCCGTTCCCCGCATTCCGTGCAAAGCCCGGGCTTTGTTACAGCGTCACTCGTGTTCATGAGAATTTTCTCCTCCCCGAGGGGCTCACCGCCCTCACACC